>JANOOU010000031.1:0-4960 GCA_031421475.1 Gammaproteobacteria bacterium
CATGAGGATTCGAGCACGGAGGTTATATACAGGATGTATTGTATGCCGATTTTGCAGGAGCAAAAATCGGTGACGCAGCCATCGCGGAAAAAGTGCATTATTAGAGGTGCCCTTTATTGAAAAGTGAGCAATTTATACTGGCTAATATTATTAAATTCCAGATAGCTGCCGTGTGTGTACCAGTCGCCCAATACAATGCGGGTGACGGGATTGTTATTGACCACAAGTTGATGAATGTTGGGACGGTGAGTATGCCCATGTATCATCAACTGTGTGTGATGCGCGGTAAATGCCTGTGCAACCGCCAGTGCATTTACATCCATTATTTCAGCGGATTTGTTGCGGGTTTCTTCGGTGCTTTTTTCACGCAGGGCTTTGGCCATGATGATGCGTTCGGCCAGCGGTTTGGAGAGAAAATCCTGTTGCCAGGCCGGGTTGCGCAGAAAGGCGCGTAATTTTAAATAATCCACATCATCGGTGCACAAGGTGTCGCCGTGCATGAGTAATACGGGTTGTTTTTCAAAATGAACAATGCTGGGGTCATCCAGCAGGGTGCAGCCAGTGCGTTGTGCCCACTTTTTTCCCATTAAAAAATCGCGATTGCCATGCATGAAATAAACGGCTACACCGTGATCGCTGATGTGTTTTATTTTGTTGAAAACAGGGGCCAGGCCAGTTGCTTCATCATCATCACCCAGCCAGTATTCAACCAGATCACCCAGAATATAAAGTGCTGTGGCATGTCGCGCCTGTTCATCGAGAAAACGTTCGAATAAATGAATAATATCCGGACGTTCCGGTGCCAGATGTAAATCGGATATGAACAGGGTGCGCGTCATGTTGATTGCGATGGTTATTCTACAACGACCGCTTTATTGATGATTACCGGCTCTACCGGTACATCCGCGTGTCCACTGCGGTTGCCAGTAGGAACAGCAACAATGCTATCGACTATATCCATGCCTTCGCAGACTTTACCGAATACAGCATAGCCCCAGCCTTGCGAAGTAGGTGCAGTGTGATTGAGAAAGGTGTTGTCTTTCATATTGATAAAAAACTGGCCACTAGCGGAATGTGGATCGGGTGTGCGTGCCATGGCGATGGTGCCACGTTTATTGCCCAGGCCGTTGTCGGCTTCGTTTTTAATATTGGGGCGGGTAGCTTTTTGCATCATGTCAGACGTAAAACCACCGCCCTGAATCATGAAACCGGGGATCACGCGGTGGAAGATGGTGGTGTCAAAGAAACCGTCTTTGACATAGGTGATAAAATTTTCACAGGTAACAGGGGCCTTGGCGGCATCCAGCTCAATGACGATATTGCCATGACTGGTTTCGAGACGGATCTTTGGATTGGCTGACATGCGGAGGTTTCCTTTTAATAAAGAGCGGGAATGTTAACATCTTGCATGGCATTGGTGAATATTGTGATGAACTGCTGTGTAATGCCGGATGCAATGTGGGCGTTAACGGGAAGCCGATTGCCAGATTTGTTTGCGGCATAATCCCGCCATATCACAAGTCTGGCAGGTTTGTATATCGCCCCAGGCGGTAAGGCCATGGCCATCGCGAATGTTTTGTGTCAATGCTTGCAGGCGTGAAAAATTAAGCGTAGTCAAATGCGCCAGATCGTCATGGCTGATGTCTGCACTGAACGCGGTTTTCTTTTTATCGAGTTTGAGAAAGCCAACCTGCTTGACGTTTTCCATCAGCATGGCATAGGCCGTGAGCTGAATGTTTTCACCATCCAGTACTGATTTTTTGGTTGGCGAAGCGCCGCTTTTATAATCAATGATGGCCAGGCCATCACTATTGCTTTCGATTAAATCCAGGCGCCCGTGCAGCTGGGTGTATTCGTCTATCTCACGTTGTGCGCTGACTTCTGCCTGATAAAACGACCAGTTCATTTGACGTTCAATCAACCAGTTTATAAAAGTTTTGGCGGTGGCCGACCATTGCTGTAGCCAGCCTTGGTGTTGCACATTATTTTCAATGTCACGCGCAAACAGGGTTTGCGCAATGTTTAACAAATGCTGGTAAGCCTGTTCCCGGTTTTGTGTCGTTACCGGGTGTTTGAACGGTGCTGGCAGATGGGGCCGTTGTTCAAAAAAAGCGCGTAGGGTTTCATGAATTTTTTCGCCGTATTCAGAGCGTTGTAATTCTTTGGTAATGTGCTCTTCGGCCCTGAGTGATAACACATCGGCGGCGAAGAATTTATACGGGCAATCGATGATGCGTTGGTAACTGCTAACGGACCAGCGTGCAGCTTGTAAAGCGGTCGTTACGATTGGCGATGGCCGGATTTGTATCGCCAGATTGTTTTGTGTGGCGGCGTCATGGTTGGCTTCGTTACGCAACAAAGTGTGCAAGGCGGTGTTATGTAAGTTAATGTTGAGATGGCGTAGCGCATAGTCATGCAGGCTTTGTAACCAGGGAGAGGGCTGCATCCATTCGCCATCGTGTTCTGCCTGATAGCTCATCAACCGGTTGGGCGCAGCTTGTAAAATATGACTAAAACGTGAAAATAATCCGGCTTTTTCGTCTGCCCATGTTTTTAATTTAAGTGCACGCCGTACCGATTGATTAAAAAAGGGTGTTTGTACCGGCCTGCCAGGCAAAAATTCGGCATTGGCAGATGCAATAATCACCGCATCAAATTCGCAATATTCCGCCTGCTTTAAATTCAACAAATGTACAGTTGAGGGTTTGCCCTTGGGTGTAAACGGTTGCTGTTCCAGATTGTTGGCCAGCCAGGTTCGAAAATCCCGCCACTGCATGTTGCAGGGTGATTGCTCAGCGGCATGCTGCATTTTTTGCAGTTGTTGTAATACGATAGCACCGGCTGCATCATCAGCCAGTTGTGTTGTTATACCCAGTGTATTCAGGCTGGTTAATAACAGCGCCAGATGTTCGCGGGTATCGACGGCTTTGTTTGATTTGCAAGAAATTATAAGTGCACTGCTGGCGTCCGCAAGACGAACTAATAATTGTAGCAAGGCGGTGTGGGTTTCGGGGTGCCACTGGGGTAAGCGTGTATGGCGATGTTGTAATGCTTTTTTGTAACGTGACAGGTTTGCAGTAATGCGCTCATAAACAATAATATCCTGCTCCAGTCGAAACACATTTTTTAAATGTTCACCGCGTAGTTGTGCCGTGCAGAAAAAAGGCGATTTTAATAAATCGAGCATGGATTGCCAGGCGAAATCCTGTTCAATACATTGTAACCAGCGTTCAATACAGGTGGCGGCACTGGTGGTGGCAATGGACCAGCCGGCGGTGTCTTCTACAACAATGCCTGATCGTTCCATTAAAGCGCGCACGCGCCGCATTAATTTTCTGTTTTCACTGATAATGGCGATATGCTGTTTTTTCTCGGTGAGCCAGCACCGGGTTTGCATATGGATGGCGCGCGCTTCGGTTTCGGCGTTGGGCGCCGCAAATAATGAAATACAGTGCGGTGATAGCGTGGTAAGGTCGGGTGTGTTTTTTTCTGTAATGGCTGTCAGCGGCTGTGTGACATCCAGTGCCGTGTGCATAAATTGACTGAATGCATTGTCATCGTCTTGAACTATTTGACTGATATAAATAACACATGCAGTCGCTTCAATCTGTTGGCACCATTGCTGTTCCGCCTTGCAAAGTTGATCAAACCCGACCACATAAAAATGCATGCCTGACACCCGCATGTCTACAACCTGCTGCAAACGCCATTGATATAACGTGTTGGCATCCATTACCTGCATGGCGCGCGTTTGTTGCTGCCAGGCCTGCCACAAGGTGTAGACGATTCGGGCTTCATGAAATAAATGATTCATGTCGTGGCCGGTATTGGCATTTATTCCGTATGCGTATTGCAACTGAGTCTGCCATTGTGATTCGGAGTACTGATCCATTTCAAAATTATTCTGGCTGAGTTCATCAAAAAATTGCAACAAACTGTTACAGATTTGCCATAGATTATTTTCATTGAACAACTGACGATGTTGTTTAAGTGCTTCAAACAAAATGAGCTGGCGACTTGCCTGGTTAACGGGCATGCAAGTCTCGTCAGACAAAGGCAGATGGTCATTAACCCACTGTTCCATGCTGCTGATGTGAGGGCCGATAATCGCCAGCGGGCTTTGCGCGATGAGCGCCCGGCGCAATTGCCGTGCGGCCAGGGTGTTGGGTAAAAATATCTGGCAATGTTCCAGATCGGGCACACGCTCTTTTGCATCCGACAAAATCCGCTGCGCCAGCGTGCTGATAAAAGGTTGATGTGCAGCGATGTGTAGAACGGTGTTCATAAGATAGGCTAACGGAGTGTGCGGCCAGCATAACTGTACTTGGCAAGAATTTCACTGGATAATGCGCCCGAATTTACCCAGGAGTTAATATGACGAAGATTCGTAAAGCGGTATTCCCGGTAGCTGGCCTCGGCACCCGTTTTTTGCCGGCCACTAAGGCCAGTCCCAAAGAAATGTTGCCCATTGTCGATAAACCGCTGATTCAATATGCGGCCGAAGAAGCAGTGGAAGCCGGTATTAATACCTTGATTTTTATTATTGGCCGTAACAAACGTTCGATTGCCGATCATTTTGATAAAGCCTTTGAGTTGGAATATGAGCTTGAAGCTAAAAACAAGGAAAAGCTGTTGGCGCTGGCACGTGATGTGTTGCCGCCGCATGTCACTTGTATCTATATTCGCCAGGCTGAAGCCTTGGGCCTGGGGCATGCCGTACTGTGTTCTGCCGCCGCCGTGGGCGATGAACCCTTCGCTGTTATTCTCGCAGATGATCTGGTTAAAACCAGCGGCCCAAACTGCATGCAACAGATGGTGGATATCTATCATGAATACCATGGCTCGGTGTTGGGTACGACAACGATTGATCTGAAGGAAAGCAGCAAATACGGCATGGTGGCGGGCCCGCAAGTGGCCGAACGTTTGAGCCAAGTTACACAAATTGTTGAAAAACCGCAGC
>JANOOU010000032.1:0-2115 GCA_031421475.1 Gammaproteobacteria bacterium
TAACAGACGCGTAATTTCATCAAACATCACACGGATATAATGCGCGCGTATTGGCACCTCTACACCCAGCAATTTTTCCATGGCCAGAACATAACCGTGTTCATTGCACATCATCGACACATAATCGAGCCGATCCATGTAACCGATGCTCTGATTCCAGGGTTTGGATTCGGCGAGTTTTTCTGTGGCGCGATGCAATAAACCAATATGCGGATCGGCACGTTGAATCACTTCGCCGTCCATTTCCAGCACCAGACGCAACACGCCATGCGCAGCTGGGTGCTGTGGCCCAAAATTTAAAGTGTAATTACGAATTTCGGGCATTATTTAATTGCCAAGCTGTTAACAAAGAAGTGTCGCGAAGCGACACCAACTTCCCCTCTCCCCTTTGCGGGAGAGGGATAGGGAGAGGGGTGCATCAGAATGCACTCAATCATGATTTGGTACCACTCTGCTTCGAATCCACATTCAAATCCAAATAACGATTATCTTCACGAATCACACGTGGCACCAACACCCGCGGTTCAATACTCACCGGCTGATAAATCACACGCTTCTGTTCCGGGTCGTAACGCATTTCAACATGGCCGGATAAAGGAAAATCTTTACGGAAAGGATGCCCGACAAAACCATAGTCGGTGAGGATGCGTCGCAAATCCGGGTGGCCTTCAAAATGGATACCGAATAAATCGAAGGCTTCACGTTCAAACCAGTTCGCTGCATTCCACACATCAATAACAGAGGGTATACGCGGCATGGCTTCATCTTCGGCATACACGCGTAACCGCAAACGCTGGTTATTTTTTATCGATAACAGGTGGTACACCGCGGCAAACCGTGGCCGGGTATTTTTTGTTTGTGGCAGCTCATCGCCAAATCGCATATAACCGTGGCTGGCTTCCGACACACCGCGGCTAAAGCCACAGCTGCTTTGATCGGTGCTCCATTCCGCCTGACCATAGGCCGAATAATCCACGCCACATACATCGAGTAATATTTCAAACGAAAATTGTTCATGATCGCGTAATTTTTCGCACACCATCAATAATTCCATGGTGGGCACTTCAATCGTAACCTCGCCTTTGGCGACAACATTGGCTTGCAGTTTACTGGCAAAAACTTGCGTTAAATTTTCGGATAATGTTTCGGCCTTGCTCATATGCTGTGCTCGTCTGCTTTGTTCGTTTGCTTTTTTCGACTGCTTTATTCGTCTGCTTTATTCATCTGCTTTATTCATCTGCTTTATTCGTAACTAACTTCTGGCAATGGTGCTGGTGCGTCTGATTTTATTTTGCAATTGGATAATGCCATATAACAAGGCTTCGGCTGTGGGTGGACAACCGGGCACATAAATATCTACCGGCACGATGCGATCACAACCGCGCACCACAGAATAGGAGTAATGGTAATAACCACCGCCGTTAGCGCAGGAACCCATGGAGATAACCCAGCGTGGCTCAGCCATCTGGTCATACACTTTGCGCAAGGCCGGTGCCATTTTGTTAGTTAAGGTGCCGGCAACAATCATCACGTCTGCCTGGCGTGGGCTGGCGCGAAACACAATGCCGAAGCGGTCAAGGTCGTAACGCGAGGCACCTGCCTGCATCATTTCAACCGCACAACACGCCAGGCCAAATGTCATCGGCCACATGGAGCCGGTGCGCGCCCAGTTGATCAAGCCATCGAGTGAGGTAGTGACAAAACCTTTTTCCAAAACGTTTTCTATTCCCATTCCAGCGCGCCTTTTTTCCACTCGTAAATAAAACCAACCAGCAGAATACCGAGAAATATGCCCATGGCCACCATACCGAACAAACCAATTTCGTCGAGTACTATGGCCCAGGGAAACAGAAATGCGATTTCAAGATCGAAAATAATAAACAGAATGGCAACCAGATAATAACGCACATCGAATTTGAGACGCGCATCTTCGAACGCTTCGAAGCCGCATTCATAGGGTGAGTTTTTGGCGGCATCGGGCTTGCGTGGTGCCAGCACAAAACCACCCAGCGCTACCATCACTACACCGGTAACGAGGCTGATACACATGAAAATCAGAATGGGCAAATAATTTTCGAGCATTTATGCGCTCCTTAGGGGTTTGCCCATTGTTAT
>JANOOU010000033.1:0-2537 GCA_031421475.1 Gammaproteobacteria bacterium
GATGAAGCCATATCGGTTTTATTAATCAGAATGAAAGTCGGTGTCAAAGGCATTGCAACTGATTGATGAAGAAATACACCCAATATGACATATGGAATATAATATTTTAATCTGCTCGCAATTCTTTTATGTTTAATATCAAAAATATATATTGCGATAGGGCCAGTAATAATTAGCAATGGATTACTGACATTAACCAGAGAAATATTTTCAAGCCGTCCAGAATATTTTAGGTAAGCAATCGATACCGTGTAAAAAGAAAGTCCATAAAGCAAAAAACTACTAGATTCAGCATGCGACCCCGTTAGCGTATTGGTGAACCCAAACAAGGAAGTTAGCGAAATAGCGAAAAATAAAAAATATGAGATCATATGTCGCGTGTCGACTACCACGTATCTCATAAAAATCACAATAAGAGAACAAGCCATGAGCGGCACGGCCGACTTATATAAGTACTCTACAACCCAATTAAAGCTGATTACAGCTATGTCATCCACGATTAGGCCACAGATTGCGACAATAATAAGCGACAAAAACCAAAATAATACGGCTTGTTTTATATTTAATTTATTCATTAAAGAAGCAACGCTAACTCAGAGCCAGGGATGTTTGTTATGTGCACAATAAAATTTTTCTTCCTGTTAGTTAGAAAAATTTTTTGTGTAAGCAAATATAATTTATCTGCTAATTATTATTCCCACTCAATCGTGCCCGGCGGTTTGCCAGTGATATCGTACACCACGCGCGAAATTCCTTTTACTTCGTTCACTATACGGCGTGATACATGATCGAGGAAATCATAAGGCAAGTGCGCCCAGCGTGCGGTCATGAAATCGATGGTTTCAACGGCGCGTAATGCCACCACGTATTGATAACGGCGGCCATCACCGGTTACACCCACTGATTTCACGGGCAGAAATACGGTGAACGCCTGTGACACTTTGTTGTATAAATCGTGTTTGTACAATTCTTCGATAAAGATGTGATCGGCCAGGCGCAGAATGTCGGCGTATTCTTTTTTCACTTCGCCGAGTATTCGCACACCCAGGCCGGGGCCGGGGAAAGGATGGCGGTACACCATGCCGTAAGGCAAACCGAGCTCAACACCCATCTTGCGCACTTCGTCTTTAAATAATTCGCGCAACGGTTCGCACAATTTCAGCTTCATGTGCTCGGGCAAACCGCCGACATTATGATGCGACTTGATTAAATGCGCCTTGCCGGTTTTGGCACCGGCGGATTCGATTACATCGGGGTAAATCGTACCTTGTGCCAACCATTTCGCCCCTCCCGACATCCCTGTCTCCCGGGGCATTTGTCCATCCATGGACTTCGCGTTTTTGAGTTTGGCGGCTTCTTCTTCAAAAATATCGACAAACAGATTGCCAATGATTTTGCGTTTTTTCTCCGGATCATTTTCGCCTTTGAGTTTTTCCAGAAAACGTTGCTCGGCATCCACGCGTATTACTTTCACGCCCATGTGATCGGCAAAAGTTTTCATCACCTGATCGCCTTCCTTGTAACGCAACAAGCCGTTATCAACAAACACGCAGGTTAACTTGTCACCAATCGCCTTGTGCAATAGCGCCGCCACCACCGACGAATCCACACCGCCGGACAATCCCAGCAACACGTCGTCATCGCCAACCAGTTTATGTATTTTCGCTATTGAATCTTCGATAATGTTATCGGCATTCCACAATTTTCCGCAGTCGCAAATATCGTGAACAAAGCGCTCGATAATGCGCTGACCCTGGCGTGTATGTGTGACTTCAGGATGAAATTGCAACGCGTAAAAATTCTTTTCTTCATTGGCCATGCCAGCAATCGGAGCCGATTCGGTCGAGGCCATGAGTTTAAATCCCGGTGGTAAATCCATTACACGATCACCATGGCTCATCCACACATCCAGCAATCCAAAACCTTCAGCGGAAGTGCGATCCTCAATATCACTTAATAAACGGGTATGTCCATGCGCACGCACTTGTGCATAACCGTATTCATGGTTGTCGGCAGTTTCCACTTTGCCACCAAGTTGCGCCGCCATGGTTTGCATGCCATAACAAATACCCAGTACCGGCACACCCAGTTCAAACACCACGGGATTGGCAAACGGTGATTCGTTCTCGGTAACGGTTTCCGGGCCGCCGGAAAGAATAATGCCTTTGGGTTTGAAGTTGCGAATGACGTCCGCATCCACATCCCAGCCATACAATTCAGAATACACACCGGCTTCGCGCACGCGACGTGCAATCAGTTGTGTAAATTGCGAACCAAAATCGAGAATTAAAATGCGGTCGGTGTGGATGTTTTGTGTGGTCATTGATTAGCCTTAACGAAATTACTTTAGTGCCCGTTCAAAAGCATTGTGGTGATGATCGAACAGAAATTGTTTGAGATATGAACAACAAGACGGAATTGTACTTCGCACGACACCCTCTCCCTAACCCTCTCCCGTCAAGGGAGAGGGAATTATCTTTTCATTTGCGTTTATTTGCGGACTAACGCTTTATCAATCACGAACGATTGTAATTCGG
>JANOOU010000034.1:0-4562 GCA_031421475.1 Gammaproteobacteria bacterium
AGCGTGATTTTAATTTGCCACCGGTACAAGAGTTATTGGCAGAAGTGCGCATGATTCGGGAATATCAATCCGCTCAGAGACCACACTATGCACAACGCAAGTCAGCTTAAGTTGCCAACCTTGCAGCAGCAACAATCGGCTTTTGCAGCGGCTATTCGGGATCCGCTGCATAACCCGGTGATGGCAGGTGTCAGCGCGGCACGCATGGCGCTGTATCACGAATTGTTTTACAACAACTTTACCGAAACACTGGCGCGGGCGTTTCCGGTGTTGCGGCAGGTGCTGGATGCCACACACTGGCAGTCATTATGTCAGCAATTTTTTGTGCAACATACATGCAGTACGCCGTATCTGGCCCGCCTGCCGGGTGAGTTTGTGGATTTTTTGCGGCAATGCAAAATAAATAATCCGCTCTGGTTACTGGAGCTGGCGTTATGGGAATGGACTGAACTGGAATTGTTATTGGCGCCTGACCCGGTGCTGCTCACTCCATGCAAGGTTGACGTAATACACGGCATTCCTCTGTTGTCGCCGCTATTGCGTGTGCACGCATTTGATTTTGCCGTACATAAAATCTGCACCGATTATTTGCCGAATAGGCCGGATGCACAAAAAAACTATCTGGCAGCATGGCGCAAGCTGGATGACAGCATCACCTTTATGCAGGTGAATGAGTTCAGCTATAGATTGCTGCAATTATTAAAAAATAACCGTGAACACACCGGCTTTGAATTATTGACTATGATTGCTGGCGAGCAAACTGAATATGAAGTAGCCGTTATAATTCGTGGTGGCAGCGACATGCTGCAATCTTTTTATCAAAAAAATATTGTGCTGGGCGCACAAACTTTATAAACAAAACCTATAGACGGAAACATTATGAAAAATTTATTGCTGACACTGCACAACTTATTAAATCGGAGCAGCGTTGCTGATTTTATTGCACCGCTGGCCTTGCGTTTATATCTAGCGCCCATATTCTGGATGGCGGGCAGCAATAAACTGGGGAGCATGGATTCCACCATTGAATGGTTTGGCAATGCCGATTGGGGATTAGGCCTGCCGTTTCCGGCGTTATTGGCGTGGATGGCAACCCTGACCGAAGTCGGCGGTGCGGTATTGCTGGTACTGGGCTTGGGTGTGCGCTGGATATCCGTGCCCTTGATGGTCACCATGGTGGTTGCCATGGTCACTGTGCATTGGCAAAACGGCTGGCTCGCCATCGCTGAAGGTTCACAAAGTTTATTTGCTAGCGATCGTACCGTTGCCGGTATAGAACGACTCGACAAGGCAAAAGAAATTTTGCAAACCCAGGGTAATTACGACTGGCTCACCGAGCATGGCAGCATTGTCATGTTAAACAACGGCATTGAATTTGCCGCCACCTACTTCATTATGTTGTTGGTATTGTTTTTTTACGGTGCGGGAAAATATACGTCGGTGGATCACTGGGTGGCAAACTGGCTGAAAACGCGTTAATGATGTTGGTTTTTGACCGTTACCCCGATTCGTTCTATTTGTCATCCTCGAATGCTTCTGTCGAGGATTTCCTGGAATAAAATCGCAGCTGGCCGCAGAAGTATTTCCTGATTTCATCTGATCCTGTTAAATTACAGGCTGCCCAATGGTGTAGCCCGTTACAGTGCTACCCGTAACAGATCAACAGGAATAACCATGATTCAGGATGTACCCACCGCCAATAGCGGAGCGGATGCAGACAAACCGGCGGATGTTTCACTGCTCACCGATACGGTTTTTCTAACAGACTTGCGCCAGCAAATGCTCAAGTTTGCCAGCCTGCAATTGTCAGACAAGCACCTCGCGGAAGATGCGGTGCAAGAGGCGCTCATCGGCGCGCTGAAAAACGGCAGCTCATTCGGCGGACGCGCCGCCCTCAAAAGCTGGGTGTTTGCCATTCTCAAAAATAAAATTGTCGATATTTTACGACACAAACAACGGCTGGTGAATGTCAGCAGCCTGTTACCTGAAACAGACGATGATGACGATGGTGCAGATTTTTTTGATAACAAAGGCCACTGGTATAAACACGAAAAACCGGCCGCCTGGGCACACCCCGAGGCATCGCTGCACGACAGCCAGTTCTGGAAAATATTTGAAGCTTGTTTGGAACACCTGCCCGCCAATCAGGCACGGGTATACATGATGCGCGAATTTGTAGAACTCGATACCGCCGAAATTTGCGACACGGTTGGGGTCAGTCTCACCAATCTAAACGTTATGCTGCACCGCGCCCGCTTGCGATTGCGTGAGTGCCTTGAAGATCACTGGTTTGTAAAAGGTGAACAACCATGCTGAATTGCCACAACGCCACACAATTACTGTCGGAATCGCAGGACCGAAAATTAAAATTAGGTGAGCGTGTATCGCTCAAAATGCATTTGGTGATATGTAATAGCTGCCGTCATTTTGGGAAGCAGGTACATATTTTAAGAAAAATTTCTCGGAGCTATGTGAAAGGGGAAGGTTCTGTGGATTTGGATAAGTGAGTTGTGCGGGTTGTTTTTTTCAGGCGGCAACAACGGCGTGTACACGGCGTGCATGCGATTTTTTGAGAAATTTTTAACGCCGCCATATTTATTAAAACATGGGCAAGTGCAGTCGTTTTCAACCAGCGGCTAATATCGTCTGCCGGGCGCAAACAGTTTTACATTACTGTATTTAAAAAATGGCACCAGCACCATGCCTGCGATAAATCCACCAATGTGTGCGCCAAATGCCACACCGCCTTGTTGATCGCCGCTGAATGCAGAGCTAATCAGTTGTATTACAAACCAGAAACCTAATACCCAGTATGCCTTGATGCGTGTGGTGTGGATGATGAAGCCGAGTGGTATGGCGACTAATACGCGTGCATGCGGGTACAGCATTAAGTAGGCACCGAGTACGCCGGAGATGGCGCCGCTGGCGCCGATCATGGGAACTGTGGATTGTGGATCGGGCAGGGCTTGCGCCAACGCTGCGGCGACACCGCAAATTAAATAAAACAAAATAAATTTTGTATGGCCCATGGCATCTTCAATATTATTGCCGAAGATAAACAGATACAGCATATTGCCTATTAAATGCATCCAGCCACCGTGTAAAAACATGGAGGTGAATAATGTGGCCCAGGCGGGAATGGTGGCGAGTTCTGCGGGTAATTCCTGTAAATCAAATAATACCGCGGGAGTCATGCCCAGCGCGTACACAGCATCTTGCCCGTAACGACCCAATGACAATTGCCAGAGAAAGGCCAGTATGCAGAGCAGTATGAAAGCCCAGGTCAGCAATGGAAAAATTTTAGTGGGGTTGTCGTCGTGTAAGGGAATCATACGGTATTAATCTCCTGTAGTGCTTCAGTAGCCACTTCGCGTATTTCGGCGTCGGTATCGTTTAATAAAGGACGAATATATTTTTCCGCAGCCGGGTTGTGGCTTAATCCTAGATAGTGGCAGGCATCGTTACGGACACGCGCTTGTGTGTGCAACGTGTAGGCAGCAAGTGCGTCAAGGTTGTTATTGAGTAAATTACCTTTGGCAAAATCTTCCATTAACGCGCCTATGCCTATGCGTACCGAGAGCGAGGTGTCGTCAGTGCCCATCAGTTGTAATAAAGAATTGAACAGATGCGGATTGTTTTCGATGGTGGTCAGCACCTTGTCCAAGTCGCCACCGGTAATTTGTTCGGCAAAATAAGCGGCCATGGCGCTGGGGTCATCGATACGTTCTATCCATTGTAATAATTCAGTTTGAGACCGCATGCCGGTGAGTTCAAACGGGCCGAGCTTTACCCAGGGCACCGCACGCACGCCGTACTGTTTAGCTGCATCCGCATTGAGTTCAATGTTAAAAATCTCGAGGCGGGCGATGTTACCGGCTTTTATCAGAGCAGATAGTGATAGCATCATTGCCGGGCAATGCGGGCAGGTGCCGGAAATAAAAAGAGTTGCAGAGCTTGCGGTCATGATAGTTATATTCTTTAGGAGCGGGCCATGCCCGCGATAAACAAGGAAATAGAATATCATGGCTAACGTGGGCATGCCTCGCCCTTCCAGTGTAAAATCGTAATATGTCGCAACAGAAGCCACAAAATTCACACTTACACCGGGGCACCTTGCATAACCCCGAGGTACGCTATCAGCAGGATCGTGTACAAGCTGAAGACGACGGCTGGTTTAGCGACAATATTCAGCCATCACCGATCACTCAAATTATTATTGATAACGCACGCAGTATTATCAGCCGCAATAATTCCCCGGATATCCCGTTTTCGCAATCGATTAACCCTTATCGCGGGTGCGAACACGGCTGTATTTATTGTTATGCACGGCCTTCGCATGCGTATCTTGATATGTCACCCGGCCTGGATTTTGAAACCAAAATTCTGGTGAAACCGGATGCAGCAAAATTATTGCGTGCCGAACTGGCGAAAAAAAATTATGTGTGCTCACCCATCGCACTCGGCAGCAATACCGATCCTTACCAGCAGGTTGAAATCGAACAGGGTATCACCCGGCAAATTATTGAGGTGCTGGCCGAATGTCGTCATCCGTTGAGTATTGT
>JANOOU010000035.1:0-2655 GCA_031421475.1 Gammaproteobacteria bacterium
GACCAACAAAGTGCTTAACGGGTATTTGTATGGATTGTGCAAAGGCATGCAAACGCTGTGCATTCTGTTCCGGTGTTTGCCGCGTACTGGAATATTTAAAGGTATGACAAATGTAACCGGCATCATTCAGCCGCCGCTTCAAACGCCACATTTCGGTGCCGTTAAGCCAGATGCCGTGAACCAGAATAACCGCTTCTTTCATGAGTTTGAGCCAAGAGCAAGACCGCAGGATTATGACCTTGCCAGCAGTCACTGGCTACTGTTGCGCCCGCCCAGAATAGTTTTCTCAATCGCCTGTGCATTGGTCCATGACGAACAACGTCGGATGGCCGCGTGGGCATCCAGCCATTCATATTGGCTGTGTTCATCAGGATTCAGGAAAATGTTGCAACGCGCCGCCAGCGCCAGGGAAAAAACATGTTCGATATTTTCCTGCACGTCAGGGTGATACCGTTCACGCCAGGCAGGCAGAATGGGAAAGCGGTTTAGTCGCTGGCAATCACGTGGTTCGGCATCGATACCGGTTTCTTCCAGCAACTCACGCCGCGCGGCGGCAGCAGGCAACTCATCCCACAACAAACTGCCGGTAACGGATTGCCAGAATCCGATCGGTTGCGTGCGCTCCATCAGCAACACTTCACCCGACATGGTGTACACCACGATCAGTACGGATTCGGGACGTTTCCAGGAGTGTTCAGTCATGAATGGCACTTACTTAAGGACAAGCATTTTTAGGTAGCCGTCATTCCCGCGTGTTTTTGGCGGGAATCTCCTGAATAAAAGTCGAGATCCCCGACAGAAGCCTTCGGGGATGACGGAAAATAACCGTTAAATCTTCTGAAGTAAATGCCATTCGGTTCAGTCATATTCATTGTTGCACTACAAATAGAAAAACCGGATGAATACACGCAAATGTGTGTTGACTCACTTAGCTACAAATTCATCTGCCGCGCAAAAAACTTGTAATTGTTGCGTCCGCCTTGCTTGGCAAGGTACATCGCAGTATCACTGTGCGTCAGCAGTGTATCCGCATCTGCACCGTCGGCAGGAAAGACGGCGATGCCAATACTGGCGCTGATGTTCAGCTCATGTTCCTTGAAGTGGTATGGCAGGAGCAACGCGTCAAGCAGCTTCCTGGCCAGTCTCCCCACATCTTGGATATTGGAGACAGCGTGCAATACCACGATAAATTCATCCCCGCCATAGCGTGCCACAGTGTCCTGAACTCGCAGGCTGGATACAAGCCTGTGCGCAACGGCTTTCAGCAGCATGTCGCCGACATCGTGGCCCAGGGTATCGTTGATGCTTTTGAACTTGTCGAGATCGATAAAGAGTATCGCTCCCTGTACGTGATTTCGTTGCGCATATATCAGCGCTTGCTGGATGCGATCCTGCAGTAAATTGCGATTGGGCAAGTTGGTCAGGGCATCATGGTTTGCCAAGTGTGCAATGCGCTGCTCAGCCTCCTTACGCTCACTAATGTCGCTCGCCATGGCCACGAAACGTGGATCCTGGCCTTCCATATGGATGTACTGGATAAATATTTCTACCGGGATATCGTGTCCATCCTTGTGGCGGTGGGTGGTCTGAAATGTGCGCGATAATTGAACACCGTCAATCAAGGGCCGCAGTAATTCTTGGAGTAGCGTCAGGGTAAACTCGGGCTTGATATCCACTGGCGTCATCTGCATCAATTCAGATTCGCTGTAGCCCAGTTGCCGTTGTGCGCCCAAGTTCACATAGGTGAAGCGCAGTGTATCCGGCCGAAACATGAAGACACCTTCCAGCGTCTGGTCAAGCGTGTTTTTAAACTGGGCCAGTTCATGATTGAGCTGGCGGATTTTATTTTCTGCCTGTTTGCGTAGCTCGATATCTCGCACCGAGATAATGAAAAGATTTCCTGACTCCAGTTTGGCTTCGCTGGTATTAATTTCCATCTGGAAGCGGGCGCCGTTCTTGCGCAGCCCTATGGCTTCCCTGCCTGAACCGATAAATTTTTGATCTCTCGATTCCAGATAATATTTAAGAATGGCGTCATGTTTTTCCCGGTGTGCCTCGGGCAATAGTTGCCTGACATTTTGCCCCTTGATCTCGTTTATGGAATAGCCAAAAATCGACTCTGCGGCCGAATTGAAGCTTTCAATCACGCCGTCTTCCGTAATGGCAACAATACCCTCATCCACATTGTCGACAACCGCCCTGCTGCGTTTTTCACTGTCGCGTAGCAGGGTGTTTGCACTGCGCGTTGCCTGCTCCGAATCGACTAGCATCTGCAACAGCGGCTTTACCAGAATACGCAATAGCAAAATACCGATCAGCACCAGCAACGCGAGCAGCGGCACAATGAATTTCAGCTGCTCAAACACCGGCTGATAGAGCTCTGTCTGATCAATTTTCATGACAATGCCAAGGCCGAAAGTGCTTACCGCTGAATAAGCCGCAACCACCTGTTCCCGTCGGTAGTCCTTGGCAAAGATGATACCGATTTCCCCATTCAGGGCGTAGTCCATCGGCAACGGTTTACCCTCAACGATACGGGCAAGACGTTTGAAGTCTTTTCCAGAACGCCGGTTCAGGAAACAGTCCATATTTTTTTCGTCGTCGGCCAATCGCGCGCACACCGCGTATTCGCCCGTTTTCCCGATGGCCGCTAGA
>JANOOU010000036.1:0-3228 GCA_031421475.1 Gammaproteobacteria bacterium
GTGTTGATACTTGTTCAGGGCTTCCATAGCAGCTTGTTGAAAAAATCCTGCGCGCGCTACGTTTTTCAACAAGCTGTTAGTGTGTCGGCAACCGATTGCGCAACTCGTCCCGATTAAACCACCAGCCCGATTCATCACCCACTATGGCATTTAACACCATACCTAATCGCGGTAAAAACGTTAGCGGATCTTTTAGCTCCATTTTATGTAGCCAAAAATCCAGTGCTTCCTGGGATTTAACATCGCTATGGCGCTGTGCCACACGAGCAATCATGTTTCTGGTTAAAAAAGCCAGGCTGTTATGTTTTTCATCCGTGTCGCAACGTAATCCGACAACATAATGTGCAGTGGCCGCAGCTACAGCGGCACCATCTGAATTGTTCGGTGTTTCATCAATGAGATAACTCATGATGACGATAGTCTGTTCCGGATCAATCGGATAAGTAACGGCCAGCCAGATACCGTGAGCCAGTGCCGTTATAGAAGCGGGTTGTTCGGTTTGATATAAAACATCGCAGCATTCAACGGCATCTGCCCAGCGTTCTGCTGTAATAAAAATATCAAATGCGGCGCGTGCATCCGACCAGGCTTCGGTGAGACGCTTCAAGCCTAATAATGCATTGGCACGTGATAGTAGTGTTGTAGCACGCTCCAGTTTGGCCGAGAGCGGTAAGGTCGCCAATAATTGATCCGTACGCTGCATTTCCTGTTGCAGAAATTCAGTGGATTTAGCATCGTCGGATGCTTCAAGTATGGCTTGATCGAGTTTAATTTTTGAGTCAGACATAGTGGCGTCGTTTAGTTAAAAAAAGGTTTTTACATTAAAGTGCAGCGTATATACACCAACCAATAATGCGGGTGTAGGGTTTGGTCGTTAATTGGGCAGTGTACCCTGCGTGGGTAACAGAGCCTGCATCTCCTGTAACCGCTTACTCGCTTGCTGAATGACCGGGTGTGTGTCGTCAGCTGTTTTGAGCAATTCACTGGCACGTTGGTATAAGGCAATTTGTTGAGTCGGCGAGAATAATTGCAAACCCAGTTCCATGGTCGGTGCTGATTCCGATAACAGGGTCGGAACCAGCTCGTGCTCTCCAATCAGGCTATCAGGCCGTAACAGGTCAGCAATCAGCGGGTGTTCCAGTAAATTAAAATGCTGCGTTCTCGCCTGCTCTTCTATCTCCAGTTTTTCCTGGGCACGGGGATCATTGCCTACGCCTGCCCACATGGCTTGCATGATGGCGTGCAATAAACGTTTAAGCATGGTTTTGATTTCGGTTTGATCACCCGGTAAGCCTGCGCACTGTTCATAGGTCTTATCCAGTTGTTCCTTCAGTTTCAAGATGATGTCTGCATCCGTATTCGGTTTGCAATCTACGGCACGTTTCACCAAATCGCGAAAATGATTAAGAAATGATTCGGTTTCAGCGGCATCATTATCACGAGCGATTTGAATTTCAAGCAAACTAATGCTGGCAGTCGCGAATAAAGGATTGTTATATTTACGCTGAAGATAACGTTCACGATGCCCCGGAAGTTTACTGAAAACAGAGCTCATGCGGTCTCCAGTAAGGCGTTATCGAGGGTGCGGGACAATAACTGTTCATCAATCGGAAAAGATAATGTGGCAAAGACGTTAAATATGGCCAGTAAACGTTGTAGTTGAGGCCGTTGTTCCTGTTCGAAAAAAACAATCACGCGCGTGTCGGGTAAGGTGGCAACAGTTGCCATTAGTGTTTCAAGATTACTGCTGCGATCTCTAAAATCAGTTTGGAAATTAAATTCAGCGACAATAATTTGAGGCTGCATGGTTTTGAGTAACTTCACGGCCTTACGCAAGCTATCTACGCGCTCAACCCGAAGCCCCTTGCTTTGGTACAAGAGGCTGAAGTTGGGATAACCGCCCAGTTCAACGATGGATAGAAGCGTATTGGAAGCAGACATGCCGATAGTAATATGAAAAAACAGGTCGGAAGTATATCACCGCAGAGCAATAGAGGTTGTTCCGGTAGTCGGTTGTACGTGCTAATCTTTACCCCAAATGAATAGAGGATAAAGGTATGCACCGCATCGCGCTGGTATTCATGTTGTTTGTAGTCAGTGGTTGCTCAATTAACAAGATGACTGTACGTGCATCCATGCCCATGATTGAAGGCGGTATGGTCGCCCTGTTTCGCGAGAGTGATTTGCAACTGGCACATGCTGCTTTTGCTCCCAATATAGAACTCATGGAAGGTATGCTGATAAACGATCCGGACAATCAGGATTTGCGTCAGTATGTCGCGCAAGCCTATTACGGATATAGCTTTGCTTTTGTAGAAGACGTGGACGCACAACGTGCGGGCAAATTGTATCGTCGTGGCCTACAGCATGGCTTGTATGCATTAGGTTTGTCGGGTTTGAAAATATCTGCAACCGAAAGCACGCTGGAAGATTTCACTAAAGGCGTTGAAGCACTTGATAAAGACGCTGTATCGGCTTTGTTTTGGAGCGCATCCTGCTGGGCAAAATGGATCGATCTGAATCGAAATGATGTGGCGGCGCTGGGCGAATTACCCAGAGCTGTAATACTGATGGAAAAAGTATTATCTATGGATGAAAATTATTTTATGGCAGGGCCTCACATATTCATGGGTGTATACCATGGTGGCCGCTCCCCCATGCTTGGGGGTAATTTTATACTAGCAACACAGCACTTCGACAAGGCGCGTGTTTTTAATCAAGACCGATTATTACTGGTCAATGTGCTGCAAGCACAATATCTGGAGCGCCAGCGGTATGACAAGGAAGCGTTTCATAAATTACTTTTGCTTGTAGGCGAGGCCGCAGATGATTTATATCCAGAGCAAGCACTGATCAATGCGGTTGCAAAAGCCAAAGCCAAATTATTACTGGAAAAGGAAAACGAATGGTTCTGATTAATTTAATACATGCCTGCAAAAATTTCGTAATCAAAAATCACATCGTTTTATGCGCTCTGATTTTTGTAAATCCACTGCACGCACAAGAAATATACACACTAAATTTGCAACGATCATACCGGCCGATACCGCCTGGATGAAAGAAATAGATGCCTGGGCACTACAGCTCACTGACAAAAGCAAAGGTCGGCTTGTATTTAAAATATATCCTGGTGGTGTAATGGGTGACGAGCCTGACGTATTGCGAAAGCTGCGAAGTGAACAATTGCACGGTGCGTTTTTTACCGGTTACGGTGTGGGCCGAATATTC
>JANOOU010000037.1:0-5297 GCA_031421475.1 Gammaproteobacteria bacterium
CAAAATTTCAAAACGAAACTGATCAAGTTAATGCCGGCAGTTATGGTAACTGCAGCATTGATATTGGCTGTGAGTGGCGTTATCTGGCTGAAAAATTATATTGCACAAGATACACCGACTCAGAAAAAAATAGTGCAGCAAATCACACTGATCACACCTCCCCCGCCACCAAAAATTGATGAGCCACCACCCGAACCGGAGCCCGAAGAAAATATTCCCGAACCGGAAGAAGTGCTGGATCAAACACCGGAACCGGTTGAAAGCGCAGCGGCTGATCTAGGTGTGGATGCGGACGGCAGTGGTGCCGGTGACGGCTTTGGATTAATTGGAAAAAAAGGCGGCCGAGGTTTGCTGGATGGCAGCCCGTTTGCCTGGTACGAAGGTTTGATGGCGAGCGAGTTGCAGGATGTGCTGGCAAAAGTAGAGGGACTTAAATCGAAAGAATACAACTTTCGCATCAAATTAAAAATTGGTTTTGATGGCAAGGTTGAACGCATAGAAATGATTCGCTCAACTGGCGACAAAGAAAAAGACAAATTGTTATTAACGGCGTTGAATAATTTTACCCGCTTTAGCCAGATGCCACCTGGCAAGATGCCGAATGTAGTGGATTTACGAATTATTTCGAGTATCTAAAGAGAACGAAAATTTTCCAGATGGAATTTTAGCGTGTCACCTGGCGGAAGCCGGGATCCAGTTTTAAAAGGCATGGATTCCGGTTTTCGCCGGAATGACTATTCAGCAACATCTGTATTGTAGGTGCGCCTTTAGGCACACATGATTTATGAAAAAAACACGGGCTTGAAGATGAAATTAAAACATGTAATTTTCTACTGCATCATGGTTTTTTGTGGCGCTGTACAGGCAGAAGAAACGACTTCGCAAGCACCCAGGCTGAGCACTCAGGATATTATGGATATTCTGGTTGGAGAAGGTGTGATTAACAGCCAACGCGCAGATGAACTCATGCAGTCTCTGGCTAACAAAAAACTGCAACAGCCGATAACGGAGCAAAAACAGGCCGCACAATCCGAGGAAACACCGCTGCAAAGCAAGGTCGTGCGTGTACCTTATGTGCCAGAGTTTGTGCGTGACCAGATTCGTGATGAAGTACGCCTGGGTTTGCATGATGAGGTGGTGAATGATGTGTTCGCCCAGGCAAAAAATGAACTCTGGGGTGTGCCCGGGGCGATGCCGGAATGGACGACACGAATCAAGTTCAGTGGCGATTTCAGATTACGTTATCAGGGTGATTTTTTTGCTGATCAAAATACTGCGACCGGTTCAAACTGGTATTTTGATGGTGATGCAGTGAATGATGCGGGTGGTTTTAGTAACGATCCATCCATTTTTCATAACATACTTGAAGATCGCAATCGCCTGCGTACGCGCTTGCGGCTGGCGATGGATGCCAAAGTAACAGAAGGTGTTAATGTCGGTATGCGTTTGGCAACCGGAAAAACCTCTGATCCGGTTTCAACCAATCAAACCCTGGGCAATAGCAACCAGCCTTACAGCGTTATTCTTGATCGCGCATTCATCAAAACCAAAACCCGATACAACGAACTGACATTGTCGGGTGGCCGTATTGCCAATCCCTGGATGGGTACAGATTTGATCTGGGATGGCGACTTGAATTTTGATGGCATGGCTGCAAGCTATCGGCCTTTGCAATCCGATTCCATGGAAAACGATGAACGCATGCTGGATGCATTTGTAACACTGGGTGCGTTCCCGCTGGCTGAAGTGGAATTATCTTCGCATGATAAATGGTTATATGGCTTGCAGACCGGTATTAACTGGCGTTTCCAGAATCAGAACAGTTTTGATTTTGCGGTAGCTTATTATGATTACCGTAATATCGAAGGCGAGCGTAATCAATCATCGTCGAATCTGAACGATTACACTGCACCGTCTTTATTTTCTACAGGTAATACACTTTTTAACATTGCCAACAATCCGGATAACACCTCTGAAACTTTATTGGCACTGGCGGCGGACTACAACATAGCCAATGTTTACATGCGTTATAACATCGTGCGTTTTGCACCGGTTAATGTCGGATTGTCATTCGATTATGTAAAAAATATTGGATATAAAAAAGATGATGTGCTGGCGCGCACCAATGGCAGTGGTGGCTTGATTTCTACCACGGGTAATAATAATGGCGAGGCCCAGGTGAAGGGTTATATGTTCAGGGTTGATCTGGGCTGGCCCAACATCAAACAGCGTGATAACTGGAACCTTTCTTTGGCTTATCGTTATCTGGAGCGTGATGCGGTGCTGGATGTATTTTCTGATTCTGATTTCCGTGGTGGTGGTACCGATAACAAAGGCTACATATTGCAAGGGCAATATGCCTTGGATGACAACACCTGGATGACATTGAAATTGATTAGTGCAGACGAAATTGATGGGCCACTTTATGGGCTCGACACGGTGCAGCTTGATCTAAATGCTGCGTTTTAACATTAAATATTGAAAGCGGGAGACAAATATGAAAACACAATATCAGAATCATGGCTTTATGCTGTTATTGGTGGGTGTCCTGTTTACGGGGCCTGCAGTTCATGCGGCACCTGCTGATGAAGCCATGTCGCGCGCGCAATTCATGATTCGCCAAATCAGTGCCGAGCGCGATCAGTTGCAGTCAGATAAAGCCAGTTTGAAAAAGCAGCTTGACGAAATACAGAAGAAATATGACGGCCTGGAGAATAAAAGCAGTAAAACATCTGGCGATATGAAGCAGCAGTTTACTCAATTGCGTGAGCTGTATGAGACTGAGCGCAAGGAGCACGAAGCAACTCGTACATCGTTAGCTGCAACAGTGGCGGAAAAAAATCAATTAACGGATGTTGCTTCCGGCCAGGGCCAGGGTCTTGAATTATGCATGAATAATAATAAGAAATTGTATGACGTCACACAAAACATGTTGACTGCATACGAAGATAAAAGCGCATGGGATGGCCTGATGCAGCGGGAGCCTTTCACCGGTTTGTCGAAAATAGAAATTGAAAATATGGTGGATGATACGCAGTATAATATTGATGTTTTACGCGTTAACGCCGAATTGTTGACGAATAAAACATCAAATTGATGATTCTTGTGTTGTACCTGCATACGAATTCTGATCAATATCTGAATATCTTTATTTACTAGTGAGTTGTTATGTATATTTTAAACAAAATTATCGTATTGATATTGTTACTGGGGTTGGTTGCCTGTGGCGGCGCAGAAGAGCGAAAGCGTAAATATCTGGAGCGCGGCCAGCAGTTATTGCTTGAAAATGATTTTGATAAGGCGCAGATTGAATTCAAAAATGTGCTGCAAATAGATCCCAAGTCAGCGGATGGCTGGTATTTCACTGGTAAGACGCATGAAGCACAAAAAAAATACCGTGAAGCAATGGCTGCGTATAACGAGGCTTTGCAATTGGATGAAAAACACCATGCCGCTAAAACCGGTATGGCGCGTATTTACCTTTTTGTGGGTGTGACTGACAAGGCTATGCAATTGACTGCCGAGGTACTGGAGCAGAAGCCTGGCTATGCGGACGCCAAAGTGGTGCATGCCGGTGGTTTGTATCGTCAATCTCAAACTGATCAGGCATTAAGTGAAGTTCGTGATGTGCTGACTATCGATCCCGATAATCTTTCGGCGCTTGCCTTGATGTCGGGTATTTATCTTGATATGAAACAGCCAGAGCAGGCTGAATTGTTGCTTAATGACGCGATTAAACGCAAAGATAGTGATGAGTTGCGTTTGTTGCTGGTGAAATTATACGATGATACTAAACAATTCCTTGTTGCTATTCCACATCTACAGCATCTCATACAAACCCATCCTGATAATCTCGATTATCGCAACCGTCTTGCCATACATCATGATGCCATTGGGCAGCTCGCGCAGGCAGAAACGGTGTTGAATACAGCTGTCGATGAATTGCCTGACAATATGTCGGCAAAAATATCCTTGATTCAGTTTTTGGCGCAGAGGCGTGACATTAAGCTTGCGCATATAGAGCTTGATAAATTTATTCAAGATGATCCAGATAACGCGGATCTTAAATTGCTGTCGGCACAGATTTATTTGCAAAATAAAGATCTACCAACAGCGGAAAAAATATTGCGTAGCATGATTGTTACATATGACAAGGAATTGCCAGCCGCAAAAGCCCGTATGGAGTTGATACGCCTGATGTTGCGGGATAACAAGCGTATGGCAGAAGTTAAAACAGAACTGGCAACTCTGATGAAAGAAAATCCGACATATAGTGACGGTATGTTGTTGCGTGGCACGATGGCTTTAAATGAGGGACGGTATGAGGAAGCTATTAATGATTTTCGTGCGATGCTTAAAGATCAACCCACGGCAGTGCCGGTTATAAACCTACTGGCCACCGCTTATCTGTCTTCAGATCAGCCCGAGTTGGCTGAAGAGCAATTAAAGATTGCAGTGTCACTGGCGCCTGTTAATGCGCAAGTGCGAATTGAGCTGGCAAAGGTTCTGCAATTGCAACAGAAGTTTCCCGCTGCAATTGAGCAGTTGAAACTGGCACAAAAACTGGAACCGAAATCCCTGGCCGCCAGTGATATACTGTACAAAATTTATCTCGCACAAAAAGATTATGATTCGGCCAAGATTTTAACTGAGACGATTATCAGCCAATACCCTGATGTCGCCACTGGGCATTTTTATAAAGGTATGTTGTTTCAGGCTCAGGGTAATGACCGTGGCAGTATCGCACACCTTGAACGTGCATTGAGCATCAGTCCATTAGCTACCGAGCCATTGAATTTGCTGACGCGCGCCGCGCTGAGCACAGGTCAGATAGCGCTCATTCGTAACAAGCTGCAGGCGGTTATCAAACAACATCCTGAACATATCGTCGCTCATAATTTGCTGGGTGAAGTTGCACTGCAACAAAAGCAATTTGATCAGGCGGATAAAATATTCAGTGAGATAACGCAAAAAAATCCCACCTGGTGGATCGGCTGGCGAAACTTGGCGCAAAGTCAGCTTATGCGTAATCAACCGGATAAAGCCGTGGCGATTTATCGACAGAGTATTTCGGCGAGTAGCGATGAGCGGCTGGTGATTTATCTAGCTTTACTTTATGAACAGCTCAAACGTATTGATGATGCGGTAGCGCTGTACGATGAAAAATTGAAACAGGCGCCCACTTCAGCATCCATGAATAATAATCTGGCTATATTGCTCGCCACATACCGTCAGGACAGTGCCAGCAAGGATCGTGCATTGCAATTGGTTAAAAAATTCGAAGTCAGTGATAATTC
>JANOOU010000038.1:0-3692 GCA_031421475.1 Gammaproteobacteria bacterium
GGACTGGTCATCCTATGCCGGCAAACGCCGTCATTCGCCGTGGTATGTGTTAAGTGCGCTGTTACTCGCCCATCACGGCATACGTGTGTGCATGCACGGCGCTGAAGGCCATACCGCCGGCCGTATGTACACCTCGGAGGTGTTACAACATTTAGGCGTGAGCACCAGCAATCCCCTGGATGATGCACGTGAAAACATTAAACAAACTTTTTTTTGTTATTTGCCACTGCAAACCATCAGTCCGCGTTTGAAAAAAATTATTGAGCTGCGGTCCCTGCTCGGCCTGCGTTCACCGGTGCACACCGTTGGCCGCATGATTAACCCGTTGCATGCACCTTATTCTATTCAGGCCATATTCCACCCCGGTTATCAAAAAACCCACCAGGGCACCGCACAGCTGTTAGGCGATACACAAATTGCTGTCTTCAAGGGCGAAGCCGGCGAGGTTGAACGCAATCCGGATACCGAATGCACCGTGTCCGCTTACAGTCACGGAAAAATGTTTGATGAAGTCTGGCCACCGTTGTTTGCCCGACGCCACATGAAAGAAGAAACTTTACGCCCGGAACGTCTGCCACAAATATGGCAAGGCAAAGAGCAGGATGAATACGCCGAAGCGGCCATCATTGCCACGGCAGCCATCGCACTGCGACTGATGGAAAAAGCCAGGTCACCGGATGATGCCATGCAGCAGGCGACAACACTGTGGCACGCGCGCGACAAGTCGCGGCATTAATTCCACGGGCTTCAGCAGATCACACCCGACATTCAGATTAGCTTCGCCACATCTTCGCCACATTCTCGCAAAAGGCTGCACACCCCTGTTACGCCTTCGCGTGTCCTGCTATCCTAGCGCGCCATAACCCTATACCTGATCGGACTGTCAAAATTGAACATGTCGGCACATGGAAAGCAGTCTGAAATCGAAGGATGTCGTGTTAATACGGCCTTGCGCTTCTATCACGAAATACTGGGGCTTGATGCACTGCACTACGGCTTGTGGAAAAATGATGCCTTCAACATGGAAGGCCTGAAAATCGCGCAACAACGCTACACCGACCACTTGCTGAGCTATTTTCCGACGGATGTAAAAACCGTACTGGACGTTGGTGCCGGCACCGGCGCCACCTCCGAAAAATTGCAGGTTAGGGGCTATGACGTTGAAGCCTTGTCACCTGACCCGTACCAAAAACATTTATTTGAAAAAAAATGTCATGTGTTTTTTCATCTGGCGCAATTTCAGAATTTTTTACCGAAGAAAAAATACGATCTGGTGCTGATGAGTGAATCCTGCCAGTACATTCCAATAGACAGCCTGTTTACCAACGTCAAGCGTTGTGCTCCCAACGGTTATTTACTTATCAACGATTATTTTATTACCTGCCCCGACAACACCGCCATGTCGAAAAGCGGGCACAACCTGGATGTTTTTTTTAAAAAGGCACACGAACACAACTTTAAAATTATAAAAGAAGAAGACATCACGGATCAGGCTGCTGTAAGTCTTGAGCTCGCCAGAAGCTGGGTGGATCGCTACGTGTTGCCCAGTATTGATTTGATGGTCAATTCATACCACCACAAACATCCAAAAACGCTTGCTGTGTTGCGCTGGCTATTTCACAGTAAAATCAAGAAATTTAACGACACTTTGATGTTGCTGGATGCAAACCATTTCAAACGTGTAAAACGTTACAAGATTTTGTTATTCAGGGTACCTGAATAAACCTCCAAGATGTGCCATGCACGCTTTTAGTTTCCGCCCGGGGCAGCCGACACAACGGGCAACAAACTTTCACCTGACCTCACAGCATAGGCATCGGCTATCCAGTAACCACACACTGCGATTAATTCATCATTCAGATACAACAAGGGGATGCGATCGCGCAACCAGGGTGGCACGCTGTGTTGTTGAAACAAGTTTTTCAAGGTGCGGGTATGTGGCTGCCCTACCGGTTTTATTTTTTCACCACCCTGGCGAAATCTTATCAGTAGTGTCTTGCCAATAATATCCAGCCTTAAACCATCGTTAGTTACCGATTCTAAAACCAGTTGTTGCTGTAATGCTGCAATGCATAACGGTTGCATGCCATCCCAGCTCAATACTTGTGATGCGTCATGATCCGCAATTTTTTTTACATACAATTGACTGCGATAACAATATAACGCAACGTCATCCCAACGCACGCAGGCTTCGGCGTCAATTCTGCCATGCAACAACTGCGATAAAATTTGCTGCATGATGGCGCGCGACGGCATGCGCAGCTGATTTTTAGCCAGCCAGTAACGCAAGACATTCCGTTGACGCGGCTCGTCCAGACGTATTAAATTTTCTACAGGAAGCGTCGCTGATATTTCACCATAGCCCAAATCCTGCGCCGCCAGGCTTTCAAGCAATAACTGATTTTCAGCTTGCTGCTGCGTAGCCCGGGACATAAGATCCAGAGTGTGTGGCCAGCGTTGTGTTAAGGTCGGCATCACCCGATGACGTAAATAATTTCGATCAAAACGTTCATCAACATTACTGGGATCTTCCACCCATGAAAGATTTTCAGCCAACGCAATGTTTAAAATATGTTGTCGAGGTATGTCCAGTAACGGCCGCACCAGCCAGCCACGGTGAAACACTTGTGCAAACGGCATGGCCGATAATCCGGCAGCACCGGCTCCGCGTAGCAATTGCAATAAAAACGTTTCAGCCTGATCGTCAGCGTGTTGTGCGGTTAACAGACAATCCTGTTCTTGCATTACTGTAGCCAGTGCCTGATAACGTGCAGCACGCGCTGCTGCTTCCGGGCTTTCGCCCTGTTTCGCCGTGGCATTTACCGTTATAACTGTAAAAGAAATATTTAATTGTTCACAGGTTTGTCTGCAATGTTCGGCCCATTGTTTTGAAGCCGCTTGCAAGCCGTGATCGATATAAACCGCACGCAGGTTTAATTTTAAAGGTGCTAAACAATGCAACAAAACCCGAGAGTCGACACCACCGCTGTAGGCCAACCACCAGGTGTTGATTGTGTTAAATGCGGGAAGCCGCTGAAGAATGGTCAGTAATTGCGAAGCATCAAGCTTCAATGAATTTGCCATAACTCATGAGCCGCTGATAACGTGTATCTAACAATTTATCGAGACTCATTTTTTCAAGACTGTCCAGGCTGTCGGTGAGTGCATTGTGAATATTGCGTGCGGCCAGTTCAACATCACGATAGGCACTGCCAGCCGGTTCATCAATGATGTAATCGACCAATCCTAATTCTTTCAATCGGCCAGAAGTAATGCCCAGCGCTTCTGCGGCTTCCTGTGCTTTCTCCGCACTCTTCCATAAGATAGACGCGCAGCCTTCTGGCGATATCACCGAATAGGTGCTGTATTTCAGCATCATCACACGATCACCCACACCTATGGCGAGCGCACCACCGGAACCACCTTCACCGATGACAGTGCAGATGATCGGCGTTTTAAGCGCCGCCATATCAAATAAATTTCGGGCAATGGCCTCAGACTGGCCACGCTCTTCGGCGCCAATGCCGGGGTAAGCACCGGGCGTATCGATAAAAGTCAGCACCGGAAGACTGAAACGCTCGGCCATTTTCATCAAACGCAAAGCCTTACGATACCCTTCGGGGCGTGGCATACCAAAATTACGCCGGATTTTTTCTTTGGTATCACGGCCTTTTTGATGGCCGATCACCATC
>JANOOU010000039.1:0-3524 GCA_031421475.1 Gammaproteobacteria bacterium
TCCGTATTGAGATAACCATGGCGCCAGCTAACGCGCTTATCATGCAGAGCCGGGCGCGCCGGACGATTTAAAATAATGTAACGATACTGGCGGGCGGTGGCGGTGAAGCGGGCACTGAAATCGTCCGTCACCGGGCGCGACCATATTACGGCTGCATCATGGGGTAGATGGGCGTTCACCCCCATGACCCAGGCTGTGTCAGAGCGCACCGCTTGCGTGTCAAAATGCACCACTTGTTGTGTGGCGTGCACACCGGTGTCGGTACGGCCGGCGCAAATGACCTGAATATTTTCATTGGCCACCACCGACAGGCTACGTTCTATTTCCTGTTGCACCGTGCGGGTGCCTTGCGGTTGCATTTGCCAGCCGCTAAAACGGCTGCCGTCGTATTCAATGCCCAGTGCGATGCGCATTCGTTTTTTCCTCAGCAATAAATCGCCATGCAATTACAAAAGCAATCAGCGCAACAATAGAAGACAAATTAAAAATTAAAGTAGCACCGCCCTGATCCCAAAGCTGGCCACTGATATAACTGCCTAAGGCGCCACCGGCACCAAAGCTGATGCTGGAATATAAAGCCTGGCCGCGGCCTTGAAGTCTGCCGCGAAATAAACGATGGAATAATTCGATACTGACAGCGTGATATAAACCAAAACTGGCCGCGTGTAATGTTTGCGCGAATAATAATATAACCAGCTCATCAACAAAATGGCCAATCAAATACCAGCGCAAGGCAGACAATGCTAACGCAACAAGTAACAATTTGCGCGCACCGAACTTGGGTAACAGGGTGTTCATATAAATAAATACAATAATTTCCGCACACACACCTAACGCCCATAAACCGCCGATGGTGCTGCTGCTGTATTGATGCGCTTGCAGATAAATAGAAAAGAATGTGTAGTAGGCGCCGTGACTTAGTTGCGCCAGAAAGCAAACCAGCAAAACTGCCAGCACCATCGGTTGTTTTAATATCGTGCTAATGCTGCCGTTTTGTTGCAGATGTTTATCATTATTTTTGGCAGGTACCAGAAAGCTGCTGACCACAATCAAGGCAAAAAACAGCAGCAGAAATTTTGGCAAAATTGTTATGTCATAGTGTTCCAGCAAGGCGCCCATGCCAATCACCGCCAATACAAAGCCTAGCGAGCCCCACAAGCGAATGCTGCTGTAAAGATGTGTGTTATTTTCAAGATGATTGATGGTGTTAACTTCAAATTGCGGCAGTTGTGCATTCCAGAAAAAACTAAATAGCGACATGATAATCACCAGCCACCAATAGGTTGAATTTAGCAACACACCGGCAAACGTAATCAATGCACAAATTCCCGCCAGCCGAATGATTTGCATGCCACGCCCGGAGTGATCTGCAATCCAGCCCCAGATGTAAGGCGCAATAATTTTGGTAGCCATAACAATCGCCATCAATTCACCAATGGTACGAGCATCAAAATTCAGTGATTGCAGATACAGGCTCCAGTACGGAACGAATGCGCCGAGGGATGCGAAATAAAATAAGTAGAAGGCGGAGATGCGCCAATAGGGGAGGGATTTTATCATTGTGTTCTTAAAACTATTTTTTGAAGGCGCATAGATTGTTCGTTTGGTTTGTCGTATCTCGTTCCCACGCTCTGCGTGGGAATGCATATATCTTGGTGTGTTTACTGTGGTTTCATCTGGTGCTGCAAGCTTTATTCCGCCCTCGCTGGGCGGGTAACTTTTTGTCAAACGACACCCAAGCACATAAAAGCATGGGTCACCAAAAAAGTCTGGGCCCATGCCGTTTACCCCTTCGGGGTTCCCGAACAGTGTACGTAAATTCAGGGCCGTTTTGATGCGCTTCTGCGCTACGCATTCCATGCTGCGCTTGTAGTCCAGCCCACACATCCATGTGTGGGCGTTCGCAATATATTGCTCACCCCTGCTTATCAAAACTGAAATGCACATTCATGTGCATTTCACCCTGAATTTACGCACACTGTTCGGTAAACGGCTAATGGGCCTAACAGCAAAAGACATATGCGGCAATCGAGTAACGTGTCGTCATATCAGTGAAAACCGATCTTCAGGTTTTGTTGTTTGCTTTGGCTTTTGTAGTTTCTTTTGATTCTGTATACCCATTGAGCGTTGCCTCGCAGAGTGGTTTTTGCCAAGGCGAAATGCACAGGGATGTGCATTTCAGTTTTGATAAGCAGGGACGCGCATCAAAACGACCTTGAAGCAAAGCCCACTCTGCGAGGGAAGCCCGAAGGGCCAGCGCGCCTGGGGTGTGTTTCTTTGGTTACTCTTCTTTGCACAAGCAAAGAAAGTAACTCGCCTGCAGGCGAAAAAGGGATTTTCAAAGCCAGAAGAAAAATCAGTAAATAATCTGAATCGAATAACACACATGCGCCCGATTACGCTTCGCTAATCGAACATTCAAGCTCTAGGCCTACGTTATAGATATAGCTAATAGTGCAGTTATTTCTGATTTAGCAATCACAATCGTTCATTCCATCCCCAATTCCTTAATCTTCCGCGTTAACGTATTTCTCCCCCATCCCAACAACTTCGCCGCATCCTGTCTACGCCCACCGGTTTTACCCAGTGCCGTTTCAATCAATATCCGTTCAAACCGTGGCATGGCATCGGTGAGTAAATCGGAGCGACCGGTAGCGAGTTGTTTTTCGACCCAGCGTTGTAATAATGTTTCCCAGTTTTGTTGTGGTGTATCGAGTGTTTCAGTGGGTTCCGCTTGCAATTCTGTGGGTAAATCCGATAAATGTATTTCGCGACTGGATGCCATGACGGTGAGCCAGCGGCAGGTGTTTTCCAGTTGGCGTACATTGCCGGGCCAGTTTAAATGTGCGAGGTAGATTTCTACATCGGGCAGTAATACTTTTGTTTCAACACCAATTTCACGGGCAGCTTGTTGTAAAAATAAACGCAGCAACGCCGGTATATCTTCACGGCGTTCACGCAGTGCCGGAATCTGGATGCGAATAACATTTAATCGGTGAAATAAATCTTCGCGAAACAAGCCTTGTTTAACACGTGTTTCAAGATCCTGATGGGTGGCAGTGATGATGCGCACATCGGTTTTGATCGGTGTGTGGCCACCTACCCGGTAAAACTGTCCGTCGGCTAATACACGTAGCAATCTTGTTTGTAAATCGGCTGGCATGTCGCCAATTTCATCGAGAAATAATGTGCCGCCATCGGCTTGTTCAAAGCGGCCACGGCGTTGCGCGGTGGCGCCGGTGAAGGCGCCGCGTTCATGGCCGAATAATTCGGATTCCAGTAAATCTTTGGGAATGGCAGCGGTGTTAATGGCAATAAACGGGCGGTCTTTGCGCGGGCTGTGTTTGTGCAATGCTTGCGCAACCAGTTCTTTACCGGTGCCGGATTCGCCATTAATTAAAACCGTAATGGTGGATTTTGATAATCGGCCAATCGCGCGAAACACTTCTTGCATGGCGGGCGCTTCGCCAATAATTTCTGGCGTATCGTGTTGTACCTTGCCGGCGTTCAGTTCTTTTTGTTCA
>JANOOU010000040.1:0-3753 GCA_031421475.1 Gammaproteobacteria bacterium
GTTGATATCGGCGCTAATCGCGGTCAGTTTTCCTTGGCCGCTCGGCAATGGGCGCCGCAATCTAAAATAATTTCTTTTGAACCTCTTGCTGCTCCAGCCGCATTATTTCGCAAGATATTCGCTGGCGATGATTCTATTAAACTGTATGAGGCGGCGATTGGGCCAATGGCTATTGATGGTGTGATGCATATCTCTGCGCGGGATGATTCTTCGTCACTGCTGCCTATTTCATCACTGCAAGATGAAATATTTCCCGGCACAAGTGAAGTCGGCACAGTTAACGTGCGTGTTGCACCACTAGGGTCATTTATAAATGAAAGCGATATTGCAGCTCCTGCGATGTTGAAACTGGATGTTCAGGGTTTTGAGCTAGATGCGCTTCGCGGCTGTGAATCTCTGTTGCACAAATTTGATTGGATATATTGCGAATGTTCATTTGTTGAATTGTACTCTGGCCAGACGTTGGCAGACGATATCATTCAATGGCTGTTTGAAAGAGGGTTCAATATCAAAGGCATTTATAATCCATCTTATGATCGGGCTGGCCAGGCTATACAGGCAGATTTATTGTTTCGGAAACCCTGCTAGTGCACATGCGTATTGTAATTTACGGTATAAATTATTCACCCGAGCTCACCGGAATAGGCAAGTATTCCGGTGAGATGGCCGAGTGGCTTGCTTCACGTGGCCATGAGGTGCGTGTAGTCACGGCACCACCGTATTATCCGCAATGGCGTATATGTGAAGGATTTTCTAATACTTGGAGTAAGGAAGAAAAAAATTACACGGACTTGGCATTCAATAATGGGAGCGGCGTTTTGGTTTACCGTTGCCCGCTGTGGGTGCCAGAACAACCGTCTGGATTTAAACGCTTGTTACATCTGGCTAGCTTTGCTTTTTCATCTTTGCCGGTGATGTTATATCAACTTTTCTGGCGTCCTGATGTGGTGGTCGTGATAGCGCCACCGTTGTTGTGTTCCCCTTGGGCGATTCTTCTGGCGCGACTGGTCGGTGGGAAAGCCTGGTTGCATGTGCAGGATTTTGAAGTAGATACTGCACTCGAGCTGGGATTGATACGGGTTGGGTTGCTAGGCAGGCTCATTTTGTTGATTGAGCGATGGCTGATGAAAAGGTTTGATAGAGTGTCTACAATTTCAGGCCGAATGCTGGAAAAGCTCGGGGATAAAGGTGTTGAAAAAGCGCAATCTGACCTTTTTCTGAATTGGGTGGATTGCAATAAAATTTTTCCATTAACCCATGTCAGTCCACTGCGTAATGTACTGGGTATAGCCGCCCATGAAATCGTGCTGCTCTACTCAGGCAATATGGGTCAGAAACAGGGATTGCAGATGATTATTGAGGCGGCTGATCAGTTGCAAGTGGATGCAAGCTTGCGCTTTGTGATGTGCGGTGAAGGTTCATCTTATGAAAAGCTACGGGCTTTGGCAGCGGGGCTGGGTAATATTATCTGGATTCCCTTACAACCTGTGGAGCAGTTAAACGAGTTATTAAATCTGGCAGATATACATTTGCTACCGCAGCTTTCGGCAGCGGCAGATTTGGTGATGCCGTCAAAACTAACGGGAATTTTCGCCAGTGGCCGTCCCGTCATTGCAACTGCCGCAGCCGGAACAGAAGTATGGTCAATGGTAGAAGGAAAGGGCATTAACACTGTGCCCGGGGATGTGCGGGCCTTTGTAGCGGCAATACGTAAACTAGCGGAGAATCCGCAGTTAAGGTTGCAGTTAGGCACTTCTGCTCGAAGCTTCGCGGAAGAATGTCTGGATCGCAATAAGGTACTTGCGCAGTTTGAGGCTAAATTAGCGAGCTTGATTGGATAATAAACGATTGCCTGGGGATCAGGCGATTATTAAGGAGCCTCTGACTTATTCAGGGGTTCCTTAGAAACAATTGATTACGAGAGTATATTTCCGTGTTTGGTAAATCAATATTCAAAAATTATTCAGGTATATTTAGTCTATTGTCGCGCGTATTCGATCCCTTAATGGTTATCGTGGCGGCCTACTGCGCTTATTTTGCCAGATTCTCGTCTATCCAGCTGGAGGCCCGCACAGACTACGTTATATTAGTCGTTATTGCCTTTCTGGGTGTCGTGTCAATTTTTCCGCTGTTTAATCTTTATGTTTCATGGCGTGGTCAAGGGCTAGCCAGGCAGGTACAAACTATTTGTATGGCCTGGGCGGTGGTTGTTTTAATGCTGATTACTATTTTATTTGGCCTTAAAATGTCTGCTGATTATTCGCGCGGTTGGTTGCTTTATTGGGCAACATTCGGTCTGGTTTTCATGTTATTGATGCGTGTTGTTGTTTATGCGTTTCTGCATTATCAACGTAAACAAGGACGTAATATTCGTTATGTATTATTAGTAGGAGCGGGTGACCTGGCGAAAAAGGTATTGGATCAGACCAAGGCAGCTCCATGGACAGGGTACAAAATCGTTGCGTTGTTTGATGATAACCCGGTACTAAGTGGTCAGTTGATAGGTGGTGTTCCAGTTGAAGGAGTTATTGCCGATGTGGAAAATTATGTAGCTACCCATGGCATTGATGAAATTTGGTTGGCGCTACCGTTACGGGCTGAACAAAGAATGAAACAATTATTGTTTGAACTCCGGCATTTCACTGTGAATATTAAGTTAATTCCAGATATTTTTGGCTTTAGTTTACTGAATCATTCCATGACGGAAATAGCCGGATTACCCGCCGTTAACTTGTCAGACACCCCCATGGGCGGTGTGAATCGCATCATCAAGGCGGTTGAGGATATTATCCTGGGTGTAATAATTTTCATTTTGATACTACCGTTTGTATTGTTTATATCACTTGGCATCAAGCTTACATCGCCAGGCCCGATTTTGTTTAAGCAGAGGCGTCATGGTTGGGATGGCAAGGTTATTAATGTTTATAAATTCAGAACCATGAAGTGGGATGCGGAAGAAAACGGGTGTGTTACCCAGGCCAAGGTGAATGATTCCCGGATTACGCCATTTGGCGCTTTTTTACGCAAAACAAGTCTCGATGAACTGCCGCAATTTTATAACGTTTTGCAGGGCAGGATGTCGATAGTCGGTCCGCGCCCGCATGCTGTTCAGCATAATGAGTTATATAAGGATCAGGTTGATAAATATATGCTTCGACATATGGTGAAGCCAGGAGTTACCGGCTGGGCACAGGTTAATGGTTATCGTGGTGAAACAGACACGCTGGATAAGATGAAAAGGCGTATAGAATTTGATCTGTATTACATTGAGAATTGGTCTTTGTGGTTTGATTTAAAAATTATTGTCATGACCATTTTTAAAGGTTTTATACATAAAAATGCGTACTGATTTTTTGTGTGCTGATTCCGTGTTTCCTAAGGAAGCTCTGATTAAGTCAAAAAAAATATGAATATAGGGCGGATAAGTGCAGCGCATCCGCCGATAACTCCGGTGGATGCGCTACGCCCAAAGTTTAATTCTGGCACCCTACCAGACTTAATCAGAGGCTCTCTAAACACCATTACTGCTGTAATCGACTGTTGCACGGCGTGCAAAAGCCTTTATTAATTTTAAGTAGATCGTCAGTGGGTGAGCAATGACAAAAACAGCACTAATAACCGGCGTAACCGGACAAGATGGCGCCTACCTTTCAGAATTTCTGTTGAACAAAGGCTATATCGTCCACGGCATCAAACGCCGCGCCTCATCGTTCAATACCGATCGCATAGACCACCTGTACAAAGATCCCCATG
>JANOOU010000041.1:0-4367 GCA_031421475.1 Gammaproteobacteria bacterium
CACCCGCTCGAACAACGCGGCATAATTGGGAAGGCGCGCAAGAATATTGTTAAAAGTTGTTGCATCGTAAATGTGGCTGAGACGATTTCGATCTTCCACTGCTTCAAGTAACAATATGTAATCGTTTTCGTCAAGATGCCCGCCAAGGAAATATGCCTTGATGATTTTCTTCGGCGATGCCTCATCTAGCCCCTCGTTCTCCTTGAGAAAGAACTTGATTGCCTTCCAGCACAATTCGGTGGTGTATTCGAACTTTTGCGCACGGCCGTTTTGCATGCCATCTAGCAAGCGATCATCTCCGAGTTTTTTACTGAGCTCTGCCAAATCCAGTCGTGCAAGATAACCAAAGGTAGCCACAGATTCCTGAAACGATTTTATTCTTACATCCATAGTATCGCCTCCGCCTTTACGTGATCTGAAAAAACCCCATGCAGTTGTGGCGTGGTGACTACATCCACTTTAAAAGGCACAAAGGATTCATCCAGCTGTTCAGTAATGTCTGCAATCACTCTTCGAGAAATGTCTGCATCAATCCATAAATCGTAGTCTGAGTTCCAACGGTTATCCTGTCGCGCACGCGATCCATAAAGATACACTCGAGTCTGCGACGGAATACAATCCTTAATCAACTGGCGAATATAATCTTCGGATTGGCTGATAAGTTCTTGTCGGTTCATAGCGTTAGGGAACCTCTGATTAAGTCAAAAAATTATGAATGTAGGGCAGATAAGTGAAGCGCATCCGCCGATTATTCTGGTGGATGCGCTTCGCCCAAAGTTGAGTTTTGGCACCCTACCAGACTTAATCAGAGCTTCCTTAGGTAATCGTAATGGGTAAGTGGAGATTATATCTGAATCACGCGTTTTGTATCGCACGTCAGCCAGTGTTGTTCAACCTGCATCACAACATGCACTTCGTAGGTGCCACCCGTCAAATCGGTTAGGTCTGCGAAAACTTTCCAGCCGGTATCCGCCAGGTCAGGCTTTTTGAAAGAATCAGCTACATCCTGTCGTTTGGCGCCAGGTGTTGTCTTGAGATAGTACAGGCCGGTGTCTTGTTTAATACCATCGAACTCCAGCCAGATTTCTTGCGGGCTCTTACCGTTGGGCACATCACCTGCCCAGCCGATCAGATGCGTCTGTGACTTATCGGTTAATACATTCACGCCAACTGCATTCTGATTATTCAGCATATCAAGAAAACAGGGCTCTGTATCTTGCGGCAAGGTTGGCATACTGGCAGGCATGTCGCTGACCGGCTTTTGATAAATTTGGGCGGGGTCTGGTACATATGCTGCGGCTTTCTGCACCGGTTTGTTTTTGTCTGAATCGCTACAGGCTGATAACAAAATGCTCATACAGGAAACCAAAGTGATTATTTTATTTTTCATTTGTTGCCCTTTTTAACATCTTATTGGTATACCTCTTGATCCGGCACGATTTAAACATGAATACCGCTCGCCCTGAGCCCAATGCCAGTAAGTTAAGGTCACCGCGTGCTTTGTAGGTTCGAATTTATTTGAACAAAAGTGCCATTAAACAGACTATTGTTCGAATAAATTCGAACCTACAAAAGCCTGAAATCCCCTTAAATTACATCTGCAAAACCCTTTCGCGTTTTCTGAAACCACGCAAATCCAAGCCATGCCACGAATGCAGTGCAACCATAATAGACCGCCAATATTGGCATATTCGGCATCTTTCCCCAGATCAAAACATTTCTGGCTTCTTCAATGGCGGGTGTCAGTGGATTGAATTGCAACAAAAATTGATATTCGGCGGGCAACGCAGATATCGGATAAAATATGGGTGAAAGAAACATCATGGTGGTTGTAATAATACCGATAAACTGGGACGTATCGCGCAAATATACGCCAAAAGAAGCAAGCAACCATGACAAGCCCAAAATGAACATGATAAATGGCAGGATAATCAGCGGCAATAGCAATGCGGTAAGGTGCGGCATGCCAAATATAATAATATAAAAAATCAGCCACACTACCAAGCTGATCACGCCATGAAACAATGCAGCGCCCAACGCTATAACCGGCAGTATTTCCAGCGGGAAAACCACCTTCTTCACGTAATTAACATTGGATAAAATTAAACCGGGCGCACGCGTTACACACTCTGCAAACAAACTAAATATTATCAACCCGGCAAACAGCACTAACGCAAATTCGGTTTTTGAATCGCTTTCCACATTCCATCGGGCTTTGAATACAACACTGAATACAAACGTGTACACCACTAGCATTAGTATCGGGTTAAAGAACGACCACAAAATACCCATTACAGAACCACGATATCGCCCAATCACCTCCCGTTTTGTTAATGCGGCTATCAAACCACGGTTCCGCCAAATGCTGGTGATCATTTCACGCGGCGCTATGGAAAATTCTTGCATCAGTTAAAGTACTCTGCCTGGTTAAACAATTTGGCGGCAAGATCTTTAGCAGCCAAAACCGGTTTGCCTGCCAAAGGCCAGTGTATACCTACTTGCGCATCATTCCACAGAATACTGCGCTCACACTCTGGCGCATAATAATCAGTAGTCTTGTATAGAAATTCCGCTGTTTCACTCAAGGTTAAAAAACCATGCGCAAAACCTGCCGGTATCCATAATTGTTTTTTATTATCTGCTGATAAAGTTTCGCCCAGCCATTTACCGAAGGTAGGTGAGCTCTTCCGAATATCCACCACCACATCAAATACTTCACCCTGCACAACACGCACCAGCTTTCCCTGTGCCCCAGGCGGTAATTGATAGTGCAAACCCCGCAACACACCACGCTGAGACCTGGAGTGGTTATCCTGTACAAATTTATATTGATGGCCTGTAGCCTCTTCGAATATACGCTGATTAAAGCTTTCGAAAAAAAAGCCACGATCATCCCCAAAAATATTGGGCTCGAACAAAACAATATCGGGGATTGCTAATCGCGTGGCTTTCATTAAAACACTACTTCTTTTAATACTTGCATCAGGTATTTTCCGTAGCCATTTTTAATATAAAATTGCGCCTGTTTTTCCAGCTGTGTTGCACTAATCCATTTTAGCCGATAAGCAATTTCTTCCAGGCACGCTATTTTAAGGCCCTGGCGTTTTTCTATGGTGGCAATAAAATGACTGGCTTCGAGCAGTGAATCGTGCGTGCCTGTGTCCAGCCAGGCATAACCACGGTCCATAATTTCAACACTCAACTCTTTTTGTTCAAGATAGAGTCGGTTTAGATCTGTAATTTCCAACTCTCCACGGCGTGATGGCTTAAGTGACTTCGCCATTTCCACAACTTGAGAATCATAAAAATACAAACCTGTCACTGCATAATTCGATTTAGGCAGCATGGGTTTTTCTTCTAATGATAAAACTTTTCCACCCGCATCAAATTCAGCCACACCATATCGTTCAGGATCATTTACATGATAGGCAAATACACTGGCGCCTTGTTCACGGGCCACGGCTTTGCCGAGTAATTTCTGAAAATCATTTCCATAAAAAATGTTGTCGCCCAGAACCAATGCCGAAAGATCATGGCCAATAAATTGTTCACCAATAATGAATGCCTGGGCCAAGCCATCGGGTGATGCCTGAACAGCATATTGCAAATTAATGCCCCATTGTTCGCCAGTGCCCAGCAACTGCTCAAAGCGTGGCGTATCCAGTGGTGTTGAAATAACAAGAATATCTCTAATGCCCGCCAACATCAGCGTGCTCAGCGGATAATATATCATCGGCTTATCATAAACCGGCAGCAGCTGTTTAGACACCGACAATGTCGCGGGATATAACCGCGTACCCGAGCCACCGGCCAATATAATACCTTTGCGCTTCATAGTTAGACCTTTTTTCAAATGGGTGCGAGCTCCGTAATCACTCGGTCAAGATGGCTCTGCCAAGCGGGCATAATTATCCCGAAAGTATGACTCAGTTTTAAAGTACTCAATCTTGAATTGGCAGGACGCTTGGCAGGTAATGGATATTCTGCTGTTGTAATCGGTAAAATTTTATCGATTGCAGAACGTAATTCCATATTGTGCTGCCTGGCCGCTGCAATCACATGCTGCGCATAACCATGCCAGCTGGTTTCACCCGCTGCGACCAGATGATACAGTCCGCTTGCTCTACTAGCTAATAACGTATCGTGTTGTAAACGAAACAAACATAATGCCGTTGTATCCGCAATCAGCTCCGCACTCGTTGGCGCACCGATCTGATCACACACCACTTTTAATTCATCACGTTCTCTAGCCAGCCTTAACATGGTTTTGACGAAATTCGCACCGCGCGCGGCATACACCCAGCTGGTACGAAAAATAAGGTGTTTGCAGCCGCTTTGTTGCACGGCCTGCTCACCTAGCAACTTGG
>JANOOU010000042.1:0-3034 GCA_031421475.1 Gammaproteobacteria bacterium
ATATCACCTGCAAGAATAAGTTTTTTCATATTTTATCGCCGAAATTTATGTAAAAGGCTGGTGTTTGTGTGCATCATAATAACGTTATAACGATCCCGAACCGAACTGTTATTATCGCTTATCGACTCAGGGCATCTATTACTTACACCTGCAACAATGACGCTTTCCCTGTGTATACTGTTAACACTTTATTTCACTAATAATTGAGGTCTAATATGTCTCTACTACAAACCACGCAAAAAGCACCCGCCTTTTCTATTCCCAGCCAGCATGACAAACCGGTTTCGCTAGCTGATTTTTCCGGTAAAAAAAATCTTGTACTTTATTTTTATCCCAAAGACGATACACCGGGATGCACCATCGAAGCCAACCAGTTCACCGCACTTGCCAAAGAGTTTGCCCAACATGACACGGTGGTATTGGGTGTTAGTAAAGACAATTGCGACAGCCATAAACAATTCATTAACAAATATAAATTACAGGTTGACCTATTGGCGGATATCGATGGCATTTTATGCGATGCCTATGGCGTGTGGCAGGAGAAAGAAAAGGATGGCGTCAAACGCATGGGTATAGTCAGATCAACCTTCATCATCAATAAACAAGGTATGCTGGCGGACGTCGAATACGGCGTTAATCCCGAAGGTCACGCGCAAAAAATATTAGAAAAAATAATGCTGCTGTAATCAAACAACCGTAATCAAACAACTGTAATCAAACGGCTGTAATGAAACAGCCGTAGTCAGGCAAGTATGTCCGGTATGAGCTGGTTTTCGATTTGTGCAATTTGATCCTTCAGTTTCAGCTTACGCTTTTTCATGCGCTGCAGCTGTAACGGATCAAACTGCCCGGACTCATGCAGACGATCGATAATATCATCGAGATCGCGATGCTCCAGCAGTAACTCTTCGAGCAATCTTTGCAATGCCTGTTTTTCGCTATCGAGCATATTCCGGCCATATTCTGGAACTGAAGTAAAGCTTACGCTGCTAACTGATGTGCATCAACATCATAAATTTATATTCTGCCAAGCTGTCCTGGCTGACATCTATATGGAGCTTCAATGAAAATCCAGTTTCTCGGCGCCACCGAATACGTTACCGGCTCCTGCTATTTACTCACCGTTGGCAAGTACCGCCTGTTACTCGATTGCGGCCTGCTACAGGGCGGGTTTGATGACCAGGAAAAAAACCAGCAGGCTTTTGCATTTGATCCGGTTTCTATCGATGCCGTGGTACTGAGCCATGCGCACCTGGATCATAGCGGTCGTTTACCACTATTGGTTAAACAAGGTTTCAAGGGCCCGGTTTACAGCCATCACGCCACGGTTGACTTATGCAAGGTGATGCTGGAAGACGCCGGTTACCTCAATGAGCGCAGCGTGCAGTGGGATAACAAAAAACGGGAGCGCAAGGGCCTGCCCTTGCTCGATCCTTTATACACGCGAGACGAAGCCCGCCAGTCCCTGACAAATTTTAAAGGGATGGCTTATGCACAACCCGGTGAAATATTTCCCGGCATAACAGTCACCCTGTACGATGCCGGGCACATCCTCGGCTCAGCCATTGTTCAACTGGATCTGATTGAAAACGGTGAACAGCGCACACTGGTTTTCAGCGGCGATCTCGGCCACAGCGGCGCACCCATACTGCATGATCCAACGCCTGTGCATCATGCCCATCTGGTGCTGATGGAAAGCACCTACGGCAATCGCCTGCATCGCGGCTGGAATGAAACCTGGCAAGAACTCGGCGAGATATTTAAAAGTGCGCGCAACGACAAAGGCAATATTTTAATACCTGCCTTCACCGTCGGCCGCACCCAGGAAATTCTATACATGCTCGGCCAGCATTTTGATGAATGGCAACTGGGAGACTGGCAAGTATTTCTCGACAGCCCCATGGCGATAGAAGCCAACCGAATTTACAGCCAGCACTCAAATCTTTATGACCATAAAGCGCAGCAGCGCTTTAAAGAATCGGGCACCCCGTTTGATCTGCCCAACCTGCATTTAACCGAATCCACCGAAGCATCCATGAATATTAATTTAATAAGCGCCGGCGCCATCATTATTGCAGGCAGCGGCATGTGCACTGGTGGCCGCATCAAACATCATTTAAAACATAATTTATGGCGCAGACATAGCCACGTTATATTTGTCGGCTTTCAGGCACGCGGCACACCCGGGCGCGCACTGGTTGATGGCGCAAAACAACTAACTTTGTGGGGTGAAGCGATCAATGTTAATGCCACCGTGCACACCATCGGCGGCCTATCCGCCCACGCCGACCAAAACGGGCTGTGCAACTGGTATCAACAATTCAATAACCGGCCCCTGCTAAAACTGGTGCACGGCGAACCGGATGCACAAAAAATTCTGATAGAAAGATTAAAAACTGATTTCAATGCACCGGTAAGTGCAGCAAAACAAGGTGAAACACTGGATTTGCTGACGCTTTTGTAGGCTGCACAACTCCTTTCAACAATCTCTCGGCTACTAATTCCTCCTCCACGACTCCCTCCTAGTGGACGCATAACGTATTGTTGTGCCGCGCCGCTGCCCAAGCCGCAGGAAACAGTGCGTCGTCTCCGGCGTCGGCGCGAACAACGGGTTGGGCATTATGAGGTCCAAAACACCTCCAACACTCACTAGGCCTCACGATGTTTCAATCGACTCAAAGCAACCGGCGTAATGCCAAGATAAAGTGCCAGATCTGCCTGTTTTATGCGCTTGACTAAATCTATATTCTGGTCACAAAAGCTCTGATAGCGATCCTGCGCGGAGAGACATAAAAATTCATACTCGCGTGTTTCCTTGGACAGTGCCAATTGCTGAAAAAAACTGAGCAGGACATTTTGCAAGTCAGGATTATTCTTACTCAAGGCCTCCATTATCGAGTAGCTCAGGGTATCGACCTCGACATCCTCAAGGGCGATGGCGCTATAGGTCGCGCCTTTTCCGGTCAGCTGGCTATACAGAGATCCGAAAACACCGCCCTCGGCAATGAACGACTTGATTAATTCCTTGCCATCG
>JANOOU010000043.1:0-2705 GCA_031421475.1 Gammaproteobacteria bacterium
CGCCGTAGCAACGAACGGTTCTGCTGGATCGAAGACAAGGCATACGCCTCGATGAGAGTCGGCGTAGTGTGCCCACATCAGGATGTCATCTCTCACCTTCGATAAACAGACTATACCTGCCCTGTCCACGTCATCTTGAAGCCTTTGGCGTATCTCTTCGAGTGCAATGGCTGACATCAACCTACCTATCATGTGTGATTTTTCAGATTCGCTGGCGTTCGGGAACCGGCGATCCACAAACTCCTCTGCGAACCTCTTCAAAAAGGTGCCTGGTATTTGTAACAGACTCGGGATAGTGCAGTCGAAAGGGTCGTTAAAGTCTTTCCGGCTTGCGAAATATAGCTTATGTTCAATCAGAATCCGCCTCACCCACCCCATTTTTTCCTTGTCATTCTCGGGACATGACATGTACTTGTAGAGGGGCATCGTCTCGAAGTATGTTTGTGACTCTGATGGCAACATCTCTGTACCTTCTCTCCGTGCCTAACAAACGTAAAGTAGAGGGGCGCACCGCTTTTGGCGCGCCCCTCTCGAACGCCATGTTATGCATTGGCTCAATGCGCAAATGCTACTGACCATGATCGTACTGAACAATTGTGTTCCATACAGCTTGCCACTCGCTGTTTTTTCGCGAGAAAACATAAAGATCGCGTCCTGTATCTTTAAAAACCGCGCCCCCAGTCTCCATCTGTCCTTCGAAACGAAAACTGGCAACCGCAGTATCCCCCCAAACGTTAATCTGATAGTCGGAATCCTTGAAGCTTTGAATTTTGACGTTTCTATGAAATTCCTCGTGGTGCTGAATGCATTGATCGCGCCCTTCCTTTCGCTCCTGAAATTCCGGCCCTTCTATTACCATGCTGCTGTGAAAATATTTTTTCAGCGCTTCCAAATTTCCAGTATTGCACGCGGCTACGATATTTTTAAGGAGGGATTCGACGGCTTTTTGGTCGGCTAAAGTTGTGTTCATATTTTGACTCCTTTATGGTGTTAATTTGTGGTGGGATAAATCGCGCATAACGCAAAGTTGAGGGACGCGCCGCTTTTAGCGCGTCCCTCTCGAACGCCATGTTAGCGCGAGGTAGATTCATGAGCATGCTATTCGATATGCAATGATTTCTGCGGTTGCCGCCTCTGCGAGTTTCGTTGGATCAATACCCATTGCTCGGAAAGCACGTGCGGCTACACCATATTGAGCGGACGTAGCTGCTAGGACAATATGTGCGCTTAATAGCGGGGCGGTCGAATCCGCTTTTTGTTCCTTGACCATTATTTCTCGTGTCAATGTTTGCATCAATGCCTGGGCCGAGGGCCGTGTTTTATAAGGCCCTTTGCTAGTAGGTATGGGCGTTGCCTCGTCAGTATTTACGGCATCATGGGGTAACGCAACTCCTAGGTTTTGCAATGCATCTTCGTATTGCTGAGCAATGGCAGCGCGAAAACTGTCAGGGTCAGTATCTATTCGCTCAAACGCTTTGCGTGCCGTACCGTCGGGCAGAGCTAATGCTGACAGAACAAAATGTTCGGCTCCTGGTTCTTTTTGACCATCGGCGTTGGCAAGTTTCTCAGCCCCGAAGCAAAGGGCTTTGATTGTGCCCATATCACGAAAGCGCTGTCTGATTGTTTTGAACATGGGAACTCCTAGTGTGAATCCGTTTTGGTATAAGAGATTGCTAAGCGCTTATGGGCAGCCTGCTTGGATACACCAAGTGCTTCAGCAATTTGAGACCATGACCAGCCTTGCTCTAGCGCAGCTTTTACGGTCCTACGTTCCAGTTTGTCTGCCATCAATCGTAGGGCTACGACGGCCGCCAAAGCTTCGGCTGGATCATCGGGTGATGGGAGTAATTTAAGATTGGTCATGCGTCAATGATAGTTGACGGACAGGCGCATGTCAACACTTGTTGACGAGATGAGCGAAACACGCGCTAATGAGGCTGTAGAAAAATGACTAAAAAATATTTTGATAGCGAAATGGATGTGTGGTGAAACCTTTCCCGACACCGCGATCGTCGATTCTGTTGCATTCTGTGAAATCATTTTCTTCGGTACGTAATCGAAATATTTTCATTTGAGTTTTTCTACAGCCTCAACGTAAAGTTGAGGAGAGCGCCGCTTTTGGTGCGTCCCTCTCGAACGCAAGGTTAAGCTGACCTTATAAATTTCTTGGTTGCAGATAAATAGTCATTTGCCATATCAAGAGTGAGGAGCTCAATCATTACTCTATTCTCTATCCAGAACTCAATGACATTGAATCCGCCTCGCGGTAACTCTAAAGCTTTCCAGCCCTGTGTCGCAGCAACCTTGAAAATCTCTTCTCTGGAACGATTGATGGAGATAGCGGCATGTGTCGCGCAGAATCTGGAGTGAGAAGGGTTGTGCTGAAAATTCGCTTGATTTTCACCTACATCGGGGTACATCTCCGTACCTGCTGGATATAACTCTATGGCCGTGCCGTATTCATCTCCAAACCAAACGATGTATGAATTTGGGTAGGGACCAAACCGCGTAATAGTTCCACCGAAAAGACCCGCCAGCACCGCAGAAACATTTTGGGTATCTTGAACGGGAATCGAATAGTGATGAATCATAATGAGTTGTTCTCTTCAAGGGCCACGTAAAATTGAGGATCGCGCCGCTTTTGGCGCGTCCCTCTCGAATGCAGGGTTAGACATTCCTGCGGCGTGGGCGTAGTCGTTGATCTG
>JANOOU010000044.1:0-3432 GCA_031421475.1 Gammaproteobacteria bacterium
GTGCAGATAAAAATGTCTTGCGACTGGCCATCACGCGTAGACGGCGGCAATGGTTTGAGGGGCTTTGGGCACAAGCCGCAATCGATCCTGGTCTGCATCGGTTTGGGCATGAATGAGGAACGAAAATCTCTAATGGACAATCTGGGTTAATGGAGTTAAGCTCGCTAAATAGCTTGGGGTTAGAAAAAACGTTCTCTGGATACCCGCAGCGATCAGCCACCCAGTAACGTTTCCCCTTACGAATACTCTCAACACCGAGCATACATGCTACAACCTCGTCATCTAGTAGAACAAGATCTAGTCTCCCAAACTCAAGTGCAAATCTCCGTACAGTATCGGATGACATTTGGTTGGCAGATGTGCCGTGTCTTGCCGCAGCAAATGGTTGAAGCTTCTTGCGATCGGCGAAATCAATAACAGTTTCATCAGTTGTTTGTTTAAGACGATAGCGTTTTCTATTTTTTAGCAGACTGCGACGAAGTTTATCATCGTAGTTTTCTAAAATTTCTTCTATGGTTCGGTCGAGTGCTACGATAGCGCGTAAATACTGAGGAATACAGAGTGAACCGGGGAGTGGAATTTCCGTAATAAAAACAGTGTGTTTTGATATGTTGAAAGCAATCTTATTAACATCTGCTACACCAATAAGTCTTTTTATCAAATTAAAATTTACTTTCCGGCCTAGATATAAGATATCAAACGAGCTATTGGGATATTGGGCATATCTTTCTATTGTCCAATGCCAAAGCATTGCACGTTTAATTAGTTCACGAAGATGTGCAATAATTTCACTAATTTCAAAAACAAGGGATTTAGATGTGAATTTTTTGAGAAGGGCTTTCAAAATGTATTATGTATAGAAATAATATTAATCAAGTTTACTTTGTTTGTAACTTGACTTGATAAATCTTAGTCTAAATTTATTTATATAACTTGGGTATTCACTAATAAATGGTTAGCTTAATAACAAAAGAAAATAGTCAATTCATTTCGGCTGTACGCATAACGATGATTATTGGTTTGGTATTTCATCACCTATTTACGATACCCAATAGTGGTTTTTTTCCTAGAAATAGTTTAGATGAAAATTTTTTTAATCTAGCCAATCTATTGAATAGTTTAATTCACTGGACTGCAATGACCGCGGTACCATTGTTAAGTATAATTTCAGGATATTTATATTTTAATCGACCCAATGTGCAGCATAAAACATTACTACTTAAACGCTTGCATAGTGTCTTTTTGCCAAGTGTAGCATGGACAACAATTTGGTTTGTTTTTGCGTACACTATGGTAATAGTTGGTCGTCCTTATGGTTTATTTGGGTGGCTAGATTATAACTTTGCCAATTTTACTTGGCTCACTATTTTAAATGGTGTATTTGGGATTACCGAACAACCTCTAGCCTTTCAATTTTGGTTTATACATGACTTGGTGCTAACGCTGATATTGGCACCTCTGATATCGTGGTTGATACAGCGTTTCGATAAATGGTATGTGTTGGCATTAATGTCAATTTGGTTAATAAATAAAGTTCCAATGCCATTTTTTAGTTTGAATGTTCTATTTTTTTTCACCTTAGGGGCTTTCGTTTCTAAGCGAAGTATAAAATTAGAAGTATTGCTAAGTATTGCGAAACGATGGCAGGTACCTATCATTGGATTTTTTATTGTAATGCTCTTCACTCGTAGTTTTTTCAATCTCCACCCATTATTCGCAAGTGAAATTTGGTTGAGTATTCTTCGATTGGTAGGTGTGGTTACGGTAAGTATTATTTTATTTACAATTCTTCAGCGTCAACATTGGTGGCTTCTGAAACTTAGTGAGTACAGCCCATACGCATTTTTTATTTTCGCGACACATTACCCAGTAATAGAGTTTTTTAAAATCTTGTATATGAGAATCCCCCTTCAAGGCACTGCGACAGGTCAATTGTTAACTTTATTGAGTATCCCTATATTAACAACGATGAGTTGTATTTTGTCGGCAAAGGTGTTGGCGCGATTTTTCCCTGGTCTGTTTTTATTTTTGAACGGCGGGCGAGCTTCGCAATAGTTGAAATAATATAATCATGTTCTTAAAGTTAGTAAGAAAAGGACGAATAGTTATGAAGTTAGTATCCAAAAGTGTTGCAATATTTAATTTCCACTGCAAGTCTTTATATATGGCGGATTCAATTTCGAAGTGCAACAGCCGGTGTTTGCTTGGTGTAGTTAATTTCCACCCAGAAGAATACCTCGTGAGGTGTTCTATATCCAAGTACTTTTCGTGGTCGATGATTGGGTCTTTCTACTGCCCACTGCACATGCTCCTCATAAATATCTGACAAATCCATGCCCTTCGGGAAATACTGCCGTATTAACCCGTTACTGTTCTCATTCAGCCCACGCTCCCATGAACTATAAGGGTGGGCAAAGTAGATGTCGGCCTTCAATTCTGTTGCCATGCTTTCATGCTCCGCAAATTCTTTGCCGTTGTCGAATGCAATGGTGTGGCATTTGTCCTTGTGGGGATTCAACAAACGCGTTGTCACAGCCGTTACACCAGCAGCATGTTTGCTTTGAATATGCCCTGCCAGAACGTAACGTGATTTCCTCTCAGCCAGGGTAGCCAGTCCACCTTTGTGGTTCTTGCCAATCACGGTATCACCTTCCCAATCCCCGATTCGGGTCTTTTGAGCAACGATGTCCGGTCGCTCATCAATGCTGACGCGGTTGCAGAGGGTGCCGCGCCGCTCTTGCACGCTTGCATAACGCTTGCTGTGTGGCTTCTGGCTTCGCAGATGCTTATGCATGTCTCCGCCATTTCGTTTGTCCGCATAGATACCGGTAAATCGTTTCAGGGCTGATCTGCAGACCTCCTTCCAGTTCAAGCCGATTAGCGACCTGTTCTGGGCTGAGGTCTGCACGGGTCAATCTTTCCACTTCGGCCCATTCATTCGATGTGAACTGTTTACCGTTGATACAGGCTTGCTTGCGCTCATTACGAAATCCTTGAGCCTGCTTGGGCCGCCAACCGCGCAGCCCTTTGTTTCTACTAAACTCTCGTGAAATCGTCGATTTGTTCACGCCTATCTCGTCCGCTATTTGCGTCTGGTTCCAACCCGCTTTGCTTAGTCCTGAAATATGAGATCGTTGCTCCTGGTTGAGCTGCGTGTATTGCTTCATCTGTGTTCCTTTTACTTGGTCGTTTAAGTGGCGCGATGATATCTCAGCTCGCCACCTAAATTCGTTTATAAAAGTTGCACTTCAGAGTTGAATCCGCCAAACATTAAGCCAACTAAATCGTGCGAATAAATCAATATCTGAAACGAAATGACCAACAATCTGACAATTGAAGCAAATCTACACGAGTACCAGTTACTTTTAAGGAGTGAGGCATGACAGAACCAACAATCATCTGCCCAAACTGTAATACTGAGATCAAGCTCAA
>JANOOU010000045.1:0-2321 GCA_031421475.1 Gammaproteobacteria bacterium
GCAGAACCGAAAGGCGCGACCGTTATCGGAGCCGACACCGCTGTATTGACCGTGTACGCTGCCGCATTGGTACGGTTAACACGCATGCGTTCAATGATTTCTTGTGTCTTCATCATCGCCACTGTGCGTTGCATAGCCACACCGCCCGAACTCATGGCACGCATTTGCAAACCCGCCACACCGAGTACGCCAATTGTTAGTACAAACAAAGTTAATAGAGCTTCCAGCATGGTGAAGCCCTGTTGCTTTTTTACCGGCTGCTTTTTTAACTGAATAAAATTGCTTGTGTTACGCATATGGATTTCCTAAGGTGCCGCCTAAGGCGCCGTGTAAGTGATTTGCGAGTTTTGGCGGGTTGCGCGTGAGCGGCCAGATGCACCCACTATTACCGCTGATGCCATGCGTACATTGCCTTGAGCATCAACGCCACTAATCGGCCGCTCATCGCTGATACTGAAAATACCACTTTGGCTGACACCAGCATTAAACGGCTCGCCACGGTTGTTAAAACGCACTGAGTTAACAGCCGTAATGGTGGCGTTGTTGTTGCGAACCGTCATGGATCCCACGTAGTCACTGCCATCCCAAACCCTGAGCAGCACGTCGTTCCTGGGTGGTACATCGGCACTGGCATTAATCGCACAGTCGTTATTAAAATCGCTAAAAGCCATCCAACCCGTTTCCCAGTTGCCATTGGCAACACACACTGGCACGGCCGCTGTGGCATTGTTTATAGGGCACACACAGGCTGTTGTGTTTTGGCGAATCGCTTCACTTCGTGCCACCATCAACGCCCCGACCATCTCATTAGTAACCGCTGTGATACGTCCATTTAGAATATATTCGCGCATCGACGGCATACCCACGGCGAGCAGAATGCCTGCAATAGCAACGGTAACCATGAGCTCTATCAGGGTGAAGCCACTTTGTTTTTGCGGGGAGTTTTTCATAAGTGCAAGTAAAGCCTGTCTGGTAATAAATTTCATGTGTTGCTTGATAGGCCGTTTTCATTCACGGATGAACGGCTCAGTGTTGTGCATCAAAGTCATAAAAAGAGGGATCGATGGTCGGCGTTGCGCCGCAAATCAAATCCGTCATAAGTTGCGCGCTGCAGGCACCCAGTATTACACCGTTCCTGTAGTGACCGCTGTTGATATATAGACCATTGATCTCGGGATGCGCGCAGATATAAGGCACGCCCTGCTGGCTGCCCGGGCGCAATCCCGCCCAGTGATGCTCTATCGGCAAGTCGGCAAGGTCGGGCAACAAGGTAATGGCCGTCGCCCTTAAATCAGCCAGCGCCGTGTCGGTTACGGATTTGTCGAAAGCCGAATATTCCAGCGTACTGCCCGCGAGAATACGGCCATCACGTCGCGGAATCAGGTAACGGCCTTGTGACAACACCATGGTTTTAAGCAGGCCGGGCTCGCCTTTGAATAAAATCATCTGACCTTTCACGGGTTGAATTTCAGGCGGCGTTGCAAAGTCCTTGATAATGTTTGCCGACCACGCTCCGCCTGCGATCACAACCTTGTCTGCATGATAAACAGCTTGATGTGTAGTAACGCCATGAATAGCCCCCTTGCTTACTTCAAAGCCGGTGACTTCTGTATTTTCCAGGCAGGCAATCTTGCGGTGATGCAAGCTCCCGATAGCGGATTTAATCAGACGCGGGTTACGCAACTGCGCAATCTCCGGCAACCATAGGGCCGATTTTATCTGCTGCCCCAGGCCAGCTTGCTGTACCTGCAAGGCTTTTTCTTCCAGTATCTCAAGTTTTATGTTCCAGGCCTGCGTCCAATCCTGTGCAGCAGAATTCTCGTGTTGATCCAGTACCAACATGCCGCTACAAATGTATTCTGGATCGACACCACTTTCATCATGCAAGGATTGCGCAATGTGCGGATAAAATTGGTGGCCAAACTGGGCCAATCGATTCACCGCATCGTTATAGCGCCAGGGATACAGGGGCGACAATATCCCGCCACCCGCCCAGCTTGACTCACCACCCGCCTTGCCACGCTCAAGGATCATTACCGTCGCGCCACGTTGTTGTAACTCACGCGCTGTAAGCATCCCAAGCAAGCCGCCACCCACTACTATCACGTCAACCATTACGCACTCTCGGCCGAAAAAAAACGGCGGTTATAAGCCGCCGTTTGTATTAGCCACCAATCGAATGAAAAGCGAGATTACTTGTCGCAGGTATTCACGATTCCAACCGGGGCATGATCAAGATACGCCACGCAGTAACACGGGCTGACACCCTTTGCCCAATGCTTCTGGCAACGATCTACCCACATTTCAGTCTGTTTTTTATC
>JANOOU010000046.1:0-2916 GCA_031421475.1 Gammaproteobacteria bacterium
ATAAGCGGGCGGAAAAATAAGAGCGATGCAAGATCATCAGGCTCGCAAAGAGGCGTCATTGTATTCGTGCAAAAGTTTCATTGGCTACAGCAAACTATTTAGCAAATACCTGCCTGACAAACGGCACCGTCAATTTCCGCTGCTGCTGCAATGAAACCAACTCCAATTGATCCAGCCGCTCAAACAATGCCACCAGATCTCGTGCAAAATTATTTAATAAATATAACGCTACATTGTCTGGCAGCTCGTAGCCTCTGGCCTGGGCGCGTAACTGCAATGCATTTAATTTGCTCGCGTCATCCAGCGCTTTAATTTGTAACACCGGCCCCCAGTTTAAACGCGAACGCAAATCTTCCAGTTGTAAATCCAGTTCGTTGGGTGGTAGTGATGCTGCGCATATAAGATTTTTATTCTGGCTACGCAGTGTATTATTAAAATGAAATAATGCTTCCTGCCAGTCACGATGTCCGGCTATGTATTGCAGATCATCGATGCAAACCAGATCGGCACGGTCAAAGCCTTGCAATATTTCACTGCCGTGTTGCCATAAAATAGACAAGGGTAAATAACTGGCGAGCCGTTGATGCTGGCTGGCGGTTGCACACACCGCTTGCAGTAAATGACTTTTGCCGCAACCGGCAGATCCCCAGATAAATAATTGTGGTTCGCCTGCTCCCTGACTCGATTGTTGCAACAAGGCAACACACAAGGCGTTATCCCCGATAACATAATTATCGAAATTGAAGGATGTTTTTAACTGTAAATCGAGAGCGAGTTGCGTCGGCATGACGGAAAAATATTACGTTAGAAAATGAAAACAACAATATAGGGCAATCATTTGCCGGATTTTCCGGCCGAATGAAGTCGGCGTATGCCGCGTTTCTTTTCAGGTATGCGGCGCTGCATCACCGCCATGGCGCGATCATCGTACAGATTGCTGGTTTTATATTGTTGCTGCGCATAACGCAACAGAACCGCCAATACTGCAGCAGTGGGTAATGCCAGTAAGATACCCACAAAACCAAACAATTGCCCACCCGCCATCACCGCAAAAATAACCGCAACCGGATGCAAGCCGATGCGATCACCAACCAACCAGGGCGTTAGCAACATACTCTCCAGCATTTGGCCCACGCCAAACACCAGCAACACCGGAACCAAACTCATCAGATCCTGGGTTTGCAATAATATGGCAATACTGGCGGCCACTAGGCCCACAATAAAACCCAGATACGGTACAAAACTCACCAATCCTGCGAGCATGCCAATTAACAAGGCCAGTTTTAAATCGGCCAGCCACAAACCCAGGCTGTAAAGTAAGGCCAGTGCCAACATGACACTCAGTTGGCCCCGTAAAAACCCACCCAATACCTGATCCGATTCTATCGCCAGCTTTTTAACTAAAGGCTGATAAAAACGCGGTAGTAATTCGTCAATCCGCGCTAGCAAAACATGCCAATCACGTAACAAATAAAACAACACCACCGGAATCAACACTACATTAGCCAGCCACCCCAGCAACGCCATGCTGGAATTCGATACGGACGTCAGCAAGGTCATGGTGACGTCGCCGCTTTTTGCGAGGGAGCTGCCGAGATTTTCCAGAATAACCTGTTTGAGTGCCGCAATATTCAGCAGCGCCGGATCTATACCCAAGCGCTCACCCCAAATCGGCAGTAGCAATTGCAGTACATCGAGATAATGCGGGAACTGCTTGATAAGCCATATAACCTGAAATTCCAGCATAGGCAAAAGCCAGAGTGCCAGTAATACCAGCAGCAACGTCAGCAACGCCAAAACGAGTGTTACCGCCACCCCCCGTGGCAGTTTGCGTGTTTGTAACTGCGTGACGACCGGATCGAATAAATACGCCAGCAATGCTGCCACCAGAAACGGCGTAAGCACGGGCGCCAATAGATACAACAAACCCACGCATGACACAGCCAAAACCAATACCAGCCATTTTTGCGAATCGCTAATCATGATGGGTTCAGCCGGTAACGTAATACAGGTGGAGCCACTTTCGGTGTCGTAGTGGTGGATGCTGAATCAGTCGCCACGATCGCCGACTCGGGCGAGGCCTCAGGCGCCAAGATGCGTTCCAGTGCTATCGTGCGTCGCAAATCTTCTTCGCCACCATTTATGTCCAGCCTGAACTGCGCCTGCCCGGGTGAAATGGTGGTGGCAAACACCTGTTTAACCAGCGCCAGTGATTGCAGATATTGCGCCACCTGCGAATAGGCTTCGGCTCCCATCACCCCGTTCACCTGAAGCGTCAGCGATACCACGCCCAAGGGATTTTCGACAACAGCAAAACGCCCGGCCAGCAGATTGGCAACGGGGTTAATACCGGCGGCCATCAATACCGGCAACTCCGTTGAACGCTGCTGCCAATTAAGTTGTTTGCCATCCTGTAATAATGACCAGTCGATTTGCCAACCGCCTTTTTTTTGCCAATCCATACGGCCTATCAGTGTCGCACTCGGCGCATAGCGCTGGCTGGCCTGGGTGACTTGCTCAAAGAACCCACCCCAGACGTCGGTGAACGCAACCAGTTTGCTGTCTTTTTCATCATACGCTGGCCAGATCAGCGGCAAACCCCGGCGTACGCCTTCGGCTACCACCGCATCACGTATCGGTGAAATATCCTGCCCCCCCAGAATATAGCGGCTCGGCCCATCACGTACTGCCAGCCATACCAACACGGCAGGTCGTTGCGTACCCCAAACTGGCAGGCCATTGCTGCGTAACAGTTTTTTGATGGCGGCTTCATCAAACTGCACCCACAGATTGTGCGTAATCACCGGCTCATCGGCTTTCGGTGGCACCGGGTTAGCAGGCTTTTCCAGTTGTACATAGCGGTACTGTTGCACATAGGACGGTGCCTGCGCCGTATTAATACCCGCCAGCTTGCTG
>JANOOU010000047.1:0-2039 GCA_031421475.1 Gammaproteobacteria bacterium
TGCGAATTTATTCGCACAATTTCATCCGCATAGAGCCCGTTGTCCGAATAAATTATTCGGCACATCCTATGCCTCACCCCTTTGGGGCTGGCATTCAAAATCGCTCCTGGCGATTTTGTCGGACCTACAACAGCTGATTCAGTCGTGTTTATACATTGTAGGAAAAACTTCAAATTTCACTAGGCCGGATTAATAGCCGGGTTATTGGCGCAACGTGATGTGCTGAATAATGCGTTGCATGGGGTGAAAAAATTTCGGCTTCAGTAAACTCACTGCGCGTGAAGAGCGTACGATGATTAAAGAGGTGATGGGTAAGATACACCTAGCGTTAGTTCGGCTACTGATCTACGCGAAACCGAAAAGTTTTTTGTGGAGCACAAGCATAGTTTTTTGCCGGGGGTGGATGATGGCAAATTAATGGGTATTTTAACGTCAGTGGATTTTGTACAGCTGGCGTTGAATTTGCTGGGTGATAATTGATGCTCTGTTTGTTTTGCTCGTCAATCCTGAATGTTGTTGTCAGGGATATCGTGTTTAACCAGCGAGGTGCCAGCCAAAAATACGCGGAAATGACGCAGGTCGGCTTTTTTGTTCTGGAATGCTTCGAAATGAGAATACAAATTAAAATTAAATGATTTTCAATAAGTTAACGGATATCGTATGGCTAAATATCCAGAATTCTTAACAATAGTTGACCTAAATCAATGTGTCTGTTGGCGTAAGTGACAATCTGATAGTGCAATTCCTCGACGTTAAAACTTAATTTAATGATTGCAAAAGGACATCAAAAATATAGAAGTACCGTATGTAAAAAGTGAAAGAGTCTTTTGGTAGATGGATATGCCAATAAAATAGGTTGCGTAAGTAATTTATTTTATATTATATGAAAAAATAGTTTTTTTCATATCGGCGTTTTGCTAGGCATCATATGGCTTATGCAAAGCTCTATATGTAAATAAAAGATATCTTATTGGAGGTATCCAAAATGAAAACGAATGTGTTGAAATATTTAGCTATTTTCACAGGAAGCTTGGCGTTTTATGGGGTGCAGGCAGGTACTATCACTGGTACTAAGCATGATTTTTCTGCAAGCGGATGGAGTGGTGGTGAGATATGTGTGGCGTGCCATACGCCGCATAATTCTGATACAAGTGTGACAGATGCGCCATTATGGAATCATGCGATTACAGCTGTAAGCTTCACGATGTACAGTGGGTCAGGCACACTGGATGCAACCCGGGATGGGCAGCCTACGGGTTCATCCAAGCTCTGTTTGTCGTGTCATGATGGTGTAACGGCAGTTGATAGCTTCGGCGGCAACTTGGGAGGCACTGTGTTAACAGGTTCCCCGGCTGTTAGTGCAGGCGCTGCCAGTTTGACCAATGATCACCCCATTTCCATCACTTATAATACCGCATTATCAACGCTTGATCCGGGTCTGCATAATCCGGCAACTGCAACGGTAACAATTGGTGCGGGTGGGGATAAGCCACGTACGGGTACTATTGCAGCTGTCATGTTAAGCGGTGGCAAAGTGCAGTGTACTTCCTGTCATGATGTTCACAATGGCGCTGTTGGGCCTGGTACAAACAACCAGCCTTTGTTGAAGGTAACAAAAGCTGGAAGTGCAATATGTTTGACATGTCATAACAAGTAACGTGTGTCCATCCGGCCAGAATCCTGAGTTGAGGATTCTGGTGTTGAGTTTAAAATAATGCCTTTTTCTTTTTTCGACAGTACCTTATATCGTGGATGAGTAAATTCAACGTGAGACATGTAATTAAATTATCAGGGTACAATGTATTTCATTTATTTCTTGTTACGCTGGTTTCAGGGTGTTCGATATTTGCAGAAAAACCCGAAACCAATATTTTTTACCCTTCACAACCATCACCACCTCGCATACAGTTTCTAACAACCTATTCCGGTCCCAATGATTTGATCACCGAAGGCAGCAGTCTGAGTCGATTTATCCTGGGTGATAAGGATACTGAAGGGGCGATCGATAAACCATATGGAGTGGCCATCCACGATGGAGT
>JANOOU010000048.1:0-7291 GCA_031421475.1 Gammaproteobacteria bacterium
AGCGAGTTACCAAACACATAAGCAATCAAACCAATCACCGTGGCCGTCAAAACAACCTGCACACTGCCCACACCAAACACCCAGCGTCGCATCGCCACCAAACGCTCAACCGATAATTCCAACCCGATGGTGAACATCAAAAACACCACACCCAGCTCCGCCAGCGGGCGCACGTTTTCAACACTCGGGAAAGAAAAATAAGATAACCAGGAATAATCAATCACAAATCGCCCGGCACCGAACGGCCCGAGCAAACAACCCATTACCAAAAATCCCAACACCTGATTCACACGCAAGCGCGCCAGCAATGGAATCAACACCCCGGCCAGCACAAGAAATAAAACAATTTCGCCAAGAAACGGCATACTAAAATCCCGGTTAGAGAATAATAATTGTGAAGCTTCACCCGCTCGAGCGGGTCACCTCATAAAAAGTACAGTGACGTGTGAGCGCCAATTTTTTGCATACTCACAGTTAAAAGACAGGTGCATCTCTCTACACTGGGTAGAGGATGGCAAGGCAATATTAAAATTTTAGGTTACTACATAGCCACTCACTCTGGTCCGTGATTTGCTGCCATTACATCTAAAATAGTTGCCATAGACCGGCTTAACTGACTGTCACTGCATGTTGATACAGTGACGTCCAGATAAGCCCAATCTTCTACACATCAATCAATTGCATAAAAAGAGATACCCGTTATGCTATTGACATCAATCAGGATGTAGTGAATTTTTTCTTTATTATGTTTCAGGTTAATACTGCCGGTATTGCGTTTGAGTATCAAAACATTTCCAGCTTTCTTTACAAACTCACCGGTTACATTCCCACTTGTTGTCGATACTTCCAAATCTTTATAATCAGATTTACTGATTTGAGAAATGGTGTTGCTAATGGCATCTGCCATAGTCAAAGTATCAGGAAACTTGGTTTCAGCAGTGGCAGATAATGCAGGCAGCAATAAACATGCAAACATAGTTGTAACAATAGTATTTTTAATTTTCATATCTATCTCCATTAAATTTTAAACCTCCGATAAAAAAGCTATCGGAACATTAATTCGGAAAAAATCTGGTTAAGGAACCTCTGATTAAGTCAAAAAATTATGAACGTAGGGCGGATAAGCGCAGCGCATCCGCCGATAACTCTAATTGACCTGCAGGGTTACAGTACAACGAATACCAAAAATCCAGATTGGTTTCTAAATATCTGGCTGAATATCAATATACACCGACATCAGGCAACTGCCTTATTCAGATCTTCCCTGACTATCACTTTAATTTCCTAAGCGCCTTTTGACCCAGATATTCCTGGTAAAATTTTTGCGAATCAAAGCCATCAGGACGATTACCAGCACCAATGGAGTATTTTTTATCAATACCCGGTGGGTAAAAACTCATGCTGTCATAATCACCCCATGGACGACTTGATTGTATAGTCCACCACTTTTCCTTGCCCGGAATTTCAGTGGTTTCATATTTATAACTTGTACAGGCCGTGTTATCACAAAGCTTGGTGTGCATATAAATCTGCCCATCAAATGCATTATCAACACCATCAACCTTGATCAGTACAGTTGTCTCATCCTTGCCAACTCGTAACAAAGTGATTTTATAATCATCACCACTAAACATCTGTGGATACTTGCCCAGCTCTGGCTGCTCCGCCTGACTATATACGGGTAAAACCAGAAAAAGACTTATGATAATTCGCATGAAGTTTTTCATATTAATTCCTTGGTTATTAAATATTCAAGTCGTTCCGTTTCAGGGTGCCCCCTGAAAAAGCAGGCCAACAATATCATGTTGTGAGGATGAGGAATATATATCGATCTACATTTTTGATAGAATCTGGCCAGCCTGCGATGGCATTTACACAGTACAGGCCTTGCAACCGCAAAGCATCATCATCCTGTAAGTGATCGGAAAATGGCTGTAGAACCCGGTATCTCGCACTTCAGATTGCATCACCAAGCCTTCTGTTGCACCCGATACCGTGTACGCCAGTCACCCTGCCTCCTTGCATGTAAGGAATATAATTTTAGACACAGCCATATCAGCAGGTGAGCAGGTTTATACCGACGGCATTTAGGAGATATACCTACACCGTTCAGATAACAGGCCTGATGACACTCAAGCACTGATTGGCTGCTGGCTTGCATAGCCTCAATAAACTGCTTATAAGGAAGAAATTTGTCGCTATCAGCGTGTATTAGTATTGCTTCGTACCTAAACTCCGGAACAAACACTTCTACAATTACAAAATTACACTGTTCCGGCTATCAGACACCACAACTATTAAAATATTTATCCGAGGTTAGATAATATGTCTTTGTATATGTTACTCATAATAATAGGATGTGCGGCGACACTCGCCTTGTATATGGATGGCAAGGCTGAAATGGGTTTGCATAACAACACCGGAAGCGATCGATCAGCAGATACATCGGATATGACATCGTTAACCGCTATAACGATGTTCACTCCATTTTCAATATTGTTCTATAACGATAATTTCTGGGCCAGCCTGCTCTATTTAATACCGTTATATTTTTATATATTTTTACTACTTTACATAACCGAAAAAATAAATTTTTACAAACCCAGCCAGAAAACACTAGAAAACCTCCACTTATTTCCGACTGCTATTATAATTACCATAATCATTTATTATATATTTTTTTACACCTATCCCATCGAATCTGGCCAAGCACTCGTTACTGCTGCGCCTGCCATTCCAAAAAAAATAATATGGCCAATATGGCCATATTATTTCTACATGGGGATGGTCAGCACTTACGTAATTGCCACCATAGTAGACTGGGTCAATAAAAATGATACGCAATATTCATCCATTATATTGCTGGATATATTTACAATCACGACTCCTTTTATACCCTTATTTACTTCACATTACTGGTGGGCTTTACTATTAGGAGATATCACACTGATAGTTTTTGCCAGCTTAACATTAAGCTACATTTCTAAAAATAGCGGCGGCATATTAACTGCATTCAGTGCTTTATTAATACTCATGTCGATACTAAGCATGCTAATTTATGGCATTCGTAGTGTATTTTTTTAATTTCATGTTTTTGATATGACAGTAAAAACAGGAGCAAGAAAATAATCGGTTATTTTTTATTGTGTAAATATGTATAACACCCACATTATTAATTCGGCAACAAACATTAGCAGGTTGATAATTAATCCAGTTTAACGCCATACCATTGCATGGCCAATAATTTAAACTCAGTTTCATCTATTTCAATCCAACCACGGCAATAATAAGGGCCAAATCTTTTCATTGGCCCTTTGCCATAAATCCCGCCTTCCAGCCTTCGATTGGCTTCGCATTTGAAATACTGCCTGCCTATCATGTAATGTGATGGGCGAAACGCTAGTTCCGCGCTATTTTCAAATCCAATGCTGACTACAAATAACAAAATGCTAAATAATATTGGTAAAAATAACCACCAATAATATAACGGGCCATACTCTTTAAGATAACCCACCCAGAGCATGATAATGCTCAGAAGACAAACCAGTGGCCACATGATAGTCATGATCTTTAACATCAACAACCGATGTAAATGTTTTTTTAGCAGTAACTGATCACCAACAGAATAAACATTTATATCGACAGGGTCGTTGCTACCACCCAGATCAGACATTGCAGTGATAGCCACAGCAAATATAAATAATGAAAACACTATGATAAACAACGTTCCAGGCAGAACCAACCATAGACTCATGTTGAATACTCTTTTGTTTATTGCGCGCAGTTATCGCCACCGTATTTAATTTATCTATATTCTGGGTATAAAACGTCCTTGTTCACAAAAATCAATCCTGTCTATACAAGTAAATCGAATACGGTATCACGGGTAATTTGTTGTGCTGAACTTAAAAGTGGCGTCATAGTTAACTGGATCTCAGTTAATGAATCTGGCCTGTAAATCATTAATAACTGAGTACTTCCTGTTATTTGTATGGGCTGTCCCAGTAACTGCACGATCTCATCAACACTCATTCCTTTACGTAGCAGGCGAAACTTATACAAGGTGTCATTTACTTGCTGAGTAGCGTACATTCCATCTTCGATAGTCACTTCTCCCACCACTACCTCATTGTGCGGTTTATCCAGACGCAGCGTTAAGGTTTGTTTCTTCTCCGTATCACGACCAAAATTGGTAAAAACAGTGACCGTTACCGTGCAAGGGCCGCACAAGGTTTGTTGGTGAGAGCCATAATAATGTGCCTTAATAATATAATTTCCCGGCATCGCCCGTTTCAAAACATATTCTTCAGGACCATAACCTCGTGTGAAATCGCGTGAAACCAGTCCGCCAATTTCGGTTCGATTATGGCCGTAATAGGCATGTTCACCCGAAGGTTCAAATACATGTAAATCAACATCGGTGAGATCAGCATCCCACGACATGCTGATACGCACATCCAGATCCAGATGACGTAACAAACGTTTGTCGATTCGTTCCGGAATAGCAATGTCTCTCTTTTTTGCTAAATGTATCAGACGGTTCATTTCCATTAATGCGATGATCTCGATTTCTGGAAACACATCCCATTGACGGATAATAACCGCGTAAAATAATGCCATCGCACGTGCCGCATCGTCCGTGTTACCGTATTGCTCCCAACGCTGTACCAATGCCAAAGCCAGGTCACGATGCGATTGCGGCTCGTCCTCCCGCTGTTTTAAAACCCGTTCAAATATTTCCACTGCGAGATCCAAAGATTCTGCCTGCTGAAGACGCCAGCCGTAAATCCGCATCAACGCCACATCATCAAGGCCTTGCTCCAAAAGGTTAGACAATATCCGCATACCCAACACAGGCATTTTTTGTGTTAGAAAATAATCACTGCAATCCAGAATAAACGAGGGACTATTTGCGTAATACTCCCTTTGTTGTAAATAAACAGAGTACGCCTGCCCGGCAGCTACACTGCGTATCGTTGCCAGGTATGGGGTATCGGGTGACCAGGGTTTTATAGCTATGCTCGCCTGTGCCGAGACCTTTCCCTCATCAGGCTTGCCAGCAGCAGATCCTTCTTCCATTACGCTACGGCTGGAGTCTCTCATGCGTCTGCTTAATTTCATCAAAGGCTGGCTCAGGGCAGGCGCTTCATTTTCCATATTAAAATCGGCGGATGGGGAAGAAGCAGGCAATGACGGTAAAAATGAATCGCGCTGATCCCGTGTATCAATCTTTTGTTTTTGCTTAATGTTTTTGTAGTCGAACTCCGTTTGCCACCACTGTGTTCTTGCCTCCCACCACTGCAAAACAAGCTGTATATGACAATCTTCATTGGTATGTTTTTCTTGCGTGCGCTGGCTGATAACACGATGATACTCATCGCGCATTTTTTCCAAAGATGCCGGTGGCTCAACTTCGTATTCCAGGTATTGTGAAATATTTTCCAATACTAGCAGCGACGTGCCGGGTGTCACCAAGCCGTAACTACGACCTAGCGCAACCACTTTTTCTGAATCCTCACCCTGAGTAATAATCAACGATCTGACTTCCATGCCTGCCCAGGCCCGCGCAATTAAATTACCGGTAGTTGCATCCTGTTTACGCAATGGCAGAATATTATTTAACGCATCGGGTCCAGTGACAGAAATACTGGCTACATCAGCCATTACCTTGCCTATTGCGGTGAATCTTTGTGAATTGTTAATAATATAAGATGATTCGCAACCGGATTGCTGACTGATAGTAACAACGCCAGCACGTTGACATATCTGTGTGATCGCCGCATCACTATTTGTGCGCAGAAGGTTGATGTAAAGTCCACCACTCGATTCGGCAAGAAATGCTAACAAAGTAGAATTACAGCTAGGCGTACCGCTTATGGCATAGAGTTTTTCGCCTGAAAAAACCGGTGGAAGTGAATTGATGGTTGCCATGCCATCGCTAAAAAGAAACCAGGCCTCTGTATCCTTTTTTGACAGTGTTGTGAAATTCAACGCATTCAGTTTAGTGCCGCCATCGTAGGGAATATCCTGGAGAAGCTGCACTAATTTTTCGCCATCACCACAGCCGAGATCAAACAACTGCGGTTCGCCGTCAATTACATCTCTAAAAATCACCAGATCTACAAGTGTTTTTGGCCAGCGCGTAAACAAGGCAGTCAGAAAATTCAGATCCCGTTGAATATTATTGATACGACTTCCAGAGGCGTCCCAGGCAATACCAATTCGTTTTGGTATCCAGTTTTGTAACGCTGTATCAGCCACGGGCAACTTTGAACTCACGCAAAAAAATGTTTCGCCTTCTTGCGTTTTCTCCAGCATCGAAAAGGTGTTTGGCAAACCCGGCAGGCGAATGTGCAAATCGTTTGTTGGTGTGCCTTGTACCAGCGTCGCCTCAGCCACCCATCGATGTTGCGCATGCCTTAACGACATATTATCTATGCCTCCCGTTAATACAGGCTCTACTGGAGACTGCGCAACTTCAACACGTAACGTGACCTCTGAAATATGTTGCGCGTGAACCAGAGGCAGATGGTACGCAGCCGCATCGCCCTCTATCGACAGATCACTGACGTAGCTTATGCGCACCGTACGGTAACCACGAGCTGCGATAGGATAAACCCGTGTGCGGTAAATATTACCCTGTACGTGCTCAACCAAACCTGGATCAACACCTTTGCGTTCTTCGGCTTCCAATATTTTTCGTGCTTTTTGTTTAGCAACCACCACACCATCAACAAGTTTCCCACCTATATCCAGCGCATACGCACAAACTACTGCACCATCAGGCAAAGGCAAACAAACATTACCTTCAAGATCACGATTATTGGGGTTATAAATACGAAGTGTTTGAGTGGTTTCGGCAAATACACCGGTTATACGCGCCTGTATTTCCAGGCTTGCCAACTCAACTGCAAGCTCGCCTTGTGGGGATTGCACATAAGGCAACATGGAGACTGGCGAAAACTGTCGGGTATTTTTTGTGAGGGAATCAGATATTTCCATTAAACATTCCTTCTTAGGTTAACCATCTGTGTTTCTTAAGGAAAATTGTTACAGTATATATTGATGATTGTAGGGCGCCTCTAAAAATAGTAATTTTTTCGTGAGGGCAAGGAAGCACCGCGCATAGAACCGCAGTGTATAAGTCAACCATGAGGATTCGAGCACGGAGGTTATATACAGGATGTATTGTATGCCGATTTTGCAGGAGCAAAAATCGGTGACGCAGCCATCGCGGAAAAAGTGCATTTTTAGAGGTGCCCTGTATTGATAGCCATGATTTTTGTAATGA
>JANOOU010000049.1:0-12129 GCA_031421475.1 Gammaproteobacteria bacterium
TGGCGATCGACAAGGTGACGACGCTCTGGGCTTCACCCTGGACACGGCGTGCCGTGATGGCGTTGCCGCTTGTAGTGATGTTGGCATGGGCCTGGTCAGCGTTCGATCCGGATGGTTTTTTACCGATTAGTTCGGTGCAAATTGAAGGTGAATTCCGCTACTTAAAAAAGGACGATTTACAAAACACCGCCCTGCCGCATGTACAAGGCGGATTTTTTTCACTGAATTTGCAGGAAGTGCGCGCGGCGTTGCTGGTGCTGCCCTGGGTGGAAGATGCCGCGGTGCGTCGTCAGTGGCCGAACGGTTTGCGTATCCGCGTCATGGAAAAACAACCTGCCGCCTGGTGGGGTGACGGGCGTTTATTGAGTTCACGTGGCGTGTTGTTTGTGCCGGGTCAGATTGGCGCCCTGGCGTTGCCGAAACTGGATGGCCCGGAAGGCCTGGAAAAAATCTTGTTGCAGGAACTGGGCAGTATGCAAACCGAGTTGGCCAATACGGGGCAACAGATACAAATGATTCGTGTTGATGCACGTCGCTCCTGGACTTTGATGATGGCATCCGGACTGGAATTACGGCTGGGGCGTGAAGATGAACATCTTCGGTTGCAGCGTTTTGTGGATGTGTACGCTGAATATTTTCAGCCACGGTTGGAACAAATAAAACACGTAGATATGCGTTACACCAATGGCCTCTCAGTGGCCTGGCGCCATAGTTGAGAAAAAAGGGCAAGCATGAGCAGACGATCTGATAAAAATTTAATAGTAGGCCTGGATATAGGCACTTCGAAAGTGGTGGCTATAGTGGGTGAAATTACGCCTGAAGGTAAGATCGAAATTGTCGGGTTGGGCTCGCATCCTTCACGCGGCTTAAAGAAAGGTGTGGTGGTGAATATTGAATCGACTGTGCAGTCGATTCAACGTGCAATAGAAGAAGCAGAATTAATGGCGGGCTGCCAGATTAATTCGGTGTATACAGGTATTGCCGGTAGCCACATCAAGAGCCTGAATTCACACGGTATAGTCGCGATAAAAAATCGTGAAGTCAGCGAAGAAGATCTGGATCGGGTTATAGATGCTGCACGCGCGGTGGCGATTCCGGCGGATCAACGCATTTTGCATGTATTACCGCAGGAATTCATTGTTGATAACCAAGAAGGCATTCGCGAACCGATCGGTATGTCGGGCGTGCGACTGGAAGCAAAAGTGCATTTGGTAACCGGTGCAGTGGGTGCGGCACAAAACATTATCAAGTGTGTGCGTCGCTGTGGCCTGGAAGTGGATGACGTGATTCTGGAGCAGCTGGCATCCAGTTATTCCGTGTTAACGGAAGATGAAAAAGAACTGGGTGTGTGTCTGGTTGATATTGGCGGTGGCACAACCGATATAGCCGTGTTTACCGATGGCGCGATTCGACACACAGCGGTGATTCCGATTGCCGGCGATCAGGTAACCAATGACATAGCCGTAGCCTTGCGCACGCCAACGCAATACGCTGAAGAAATCAAAATTAAATACGCCTGTGCATTGCGCCAGCTGGCCAATGCGGATGAAACCATTGAAGTGCCGTCGGTGGGTGATAGACCACCACGTAAATTGTCGCGTCAAACGCTGGCAGAAGTGGTGGAGCCACGTTATGACGAGCTGCTGGGACTGGTACAAGCCGAGTTACGCCGCAGTGGTTTCGAAGAAATGATTGCGGCCGGCATAGTACTCACCGGTGGCAGCGCAAAAATGGAAGGCGTGATTGATCTTGCCGAAGAAATTTTCCACATGCCGGTGCGATTAGGTTTACCGCAATACGTGAGCGGCCTGTCGGATGTGGTAAGTAATCCAATTTATTCAACCGGGGTCGGGCTGTTGTTGTTTGGTGAACAGCATCGTCAGGCGGGGCGTAGTTATTTTTCATCCGAAAGGGGCGAGAAGGGTGTATGGGATCGTATGAAAACCTGGTTTCAGGGCAATTTTTAATTAACGCCATGTCTGGCATTGCAACGCGGACTGGCATCAACCCATTACTGAAGAACATAACAATGAATTTAAATGAGGAGAATGCCAATGTTTGAACTGATGGATAACGTCGCGCAAGACGCGGTCATCAAGGTTATAGGTGTCGGTGGAGGTGGCGGTAATGCAGTACGTCACATGCTGGCGAGTGGCATCGAAGGGGTCGATTTTATTTGTGCCAATACAGACGCCCAGGCCCTGGCTAAAATCGAGGGGGCTAAATCGTTACATATAGGCGGCAACATTACCCGTGGTTTGGGTGCGGGTGCGAATCCTGAAGTGGGACGCCAAGCTGCACTGGATGACCGGGATCGCATCTCTGAAATGCTGATGGGTGCCGACATGGTATTCATAACTGCCGGTATGGGTGGTGGTACCGGCACTGGCGCCGCCCCTATCGTGGCGCAAATTGCGCGCGATATGGGTATTTTAGCCGTCGGTGTTGTCACCAAGCCCTTTGTATTTGAAGGCGCCAAGCGCATGAAAATTGCTATGCAGGGCATTACGGAATTGAGTCAGCATGTCGATTCATTAATCACCGTGCCGAATGATAAATTACTGAGTGTTTATGGCCGTGATTTTGATTTGATGAATGCCTTCAGAGGCGCCAATGACGTACTGCTCAATGCGGTGCAGGGCATCACTGAGCTGATTACCCGCCCCGGTGTGATAAACGTCGATTTCGCGGATGTGCGGACAGTGATGTCACAAAATGGTATGGGCATGATGGGTTCGGGTGTCGCCAAAGGTGAAGGCAGAGCGCGTAAAGCAGCAGAAAATGCTGTGGCCAGCCCCCTACTGGAAGACGTTAATCTGGCCGGTGCCCAGGGTATTCTGGTTAATGTTACCGGCGCAACAATGACCCTGGGAGAGCTTGAGGATATTGGTTCAATAATCAACGCCTTTGCCTCGGAAGACGCCATAGTCGTAATGGGTACGGCAATAGACCCCAGTTTGCACGATGAATTACGTGTAACCGTTGTGGCCACTGGCTTGATGGGTTCAGGAACTACAGCCAAACAGGCACAGCAGAGCAGCACGAGCCTGGTACGTTCGGTGCCACCACGTAATCGCAATGGCACTGTTGATTATGAGGATCTCGATAAGCCCACTGTGCTGCGTAAGCGGGCATCCGGGGGCGAAGCATTTGGTGCCAACAGCGTGTTCGATGACGACATGCTGGACATCCCGGCGTTTTTACGTCGACAGGCCGATTGATGGTGGAGGCCGACTTAATGTGAAATATAGTTGTGATGCTTAACTCAATAATTCTTCAACTATTGGGCTATACTGGCTAAACATTTCGCGCGACTATACCTCCAATGGGGGGGTATGTATAATCGCGTGTTTATATTTGCTTATTATCACGAAGGAAGTTTAGCTTGATTCGCCAACGCACATTGAAGAATGTCATTCGCGCTACGGGCGTGGGTTTACATACAGGTAATAAGGTATACCTTACCTTGCGACCCGCTGCACCCAATACCGGCATAGTCTTTCGTCGTACCGATCTTGAATCCCCTGTTGATATAGTCGCTGCCGCAGATAAGGTTGTGGATACCAAATTGTCTACAACCATCGGCGAGGGTGCTGTCACGGTGTCTACTGTTGAACATTTATTAGCTGCCATGGCGGGCCTGGGTATAGATAACGCCTATGTTGATTTGAGCGCCAGTGAAGTACCGATTATGGATGGCAGTGCAGGTCCCTTTGTTTTTCTTCTACAGTCTGCAGGCATTGTCGAGCAGAAAGTCGCCAAACGTTTTATCCGCATCAAACGCACTGTTGTTGTGGAAGAGCAGGGTAAGTGGGCGCGTTTTGACCCGTATGAAGGTTTTAAGGTTAATTTCACTATTGACTTCAATCACCCTGTTTTCAATGGTGCGCCGCAAAATGCGGAAATCAATTTTTCATCAACGTCATTTGTTAAAGAAATCAGCCGTGCACGTACATTTGGTTTCATGAGTGATTTTGAAATGCTGCGTGCCAATAATCTTGCACTGGGCGCAAGCCTCGAAAATGCCATTGGTATAGATGAGTTCCGTATTCTCAATGAAGATGGCTTGCGTTACGAAGATGAATTTGTCAAACACAAGATTTTAGATGCTATTGGCGATCTCTATTTGCTGGGGCATAGCTTGATTGGTGCTTACACCGGTTATCGTTCTGGCCATGCATTGAATAACAAATTGTTGAGAACATTAATTGCTCACGCAGATGCTTGGGAAGAAGTAACGTTCGAGTCTGATGATGCCGTGTCACCTATAACTTATACGCAACCTGTGAATGCCTGAATAAATTGCTGTCCTATGCTTTGTTTCGCTGTGCGAGTTGTAGCAGAGCGTTTTTTAAGTTGGGATCGGTAATGCTGCCAGCAGTTTGGCGTATAAGCTCGGCACTAACACGACTTAATACCGGTTTGGTAGTTTGAATGGATTTGTTTGATGGGTGGCTCTTTGATAGCCGGATACGAATATTGGTAATGCCGTATTCAGTGTGTTGAGCCAGCATAAATAGCATGTCTTGTGTATAGAGTCGCAGTCGTGTGGACCAGGCAGGCGAATCGGTAAAGACTGTCACTTCTTTATCGATGATGTTAGCGATACGGATATGTGGATGGGCGGCAATAGGCAAGGCGGTTTTGAAGATTTTATCAATATGGCCCAGCACCCGTGTTTTGCTGGTGAGTTCAGGATTGATCAGTTTGGAAATGGCTTTCATGGGGATTGTGTTATATATCGTTGGGTTGTAATTGTATGACACAACAGCTTATTTGATTGCAATGTTACATTGAGCCACAAACGAGAAGAAGCAGTAATTCATGAATATTATTCTGGTCAGCAAGTTCAAGGGTCGCCCCTACCGCATACAGATTGGCAGTCCAACGCAGCTGGCAATGCTATCCATACTCATATTAGGCTTGGCATCCTGTGTAGCATTCGTCGGTTTCTATTGGGGACACTCACGTAATTCTTCTGATCAAATTACATCCATGCAAACAGAAATTCAATTGCAGCGTGAACTGATTGAGCAGTCCCGCTTCAATGCACAAGCCGATCTTGATGCCTTGGCCGCTCGCTTGGGACAGATCCAGGCTCATGCAACACGTTTGAATGCGCTCGGCCAAAAACTGGTGAAGATTGCCAAAATTGATTCCAGCGAATTTAGTTTTGAGGAAACGCCAGGTGTTGGTGGCCCGGATGATATGGATGCGATAGCACTTAAGCTGGATTTTGGCAGCCAGATCGATACCATGGTTTCAGAATTGGATGAGCGAGAACAGCAACTGGGTGTGCTGGAAACCATTCTGATAAATAGTCATGTACAAGAAGAAGTTTTTCCGGATGGACGTCCTATCAAACTGGGCTGGGTATCGTCATATTACGGCACACGTACCAATCCATTTTCCGGCCGGTTGCAGTTTCACAAAGGCATGGATTTCGCCTCGAAATCAGGCAGTGATGTTCAATCTGTGGCAGGCGGTGTTGTGACCTGGTCTAGCGAGCGCTATGGCTATGGCAACCTGGTTGAGATCAATCACGGTAACGGATTTGTCACACGCTATGGCCACAATCAGAAAAACCTTGTCCGAGTGGGCGATACAGTAAAAAAAGGTCAAAAAATAGCTGAGATGGGTTCAACAGGTCGTTCGACTGGCCCGCATGTTCATTTTGAGGTTTTGCAAAATGGACGACAAATCAACCCATTGAAGTTTGTTCAGGCTGAATAATTCTCCGGTTTCATCACGTCACTGTTAAGGCATATCCTCCTTATCTCGTGCATAATATGCACCTCTTTCATCCTGCCAAGGATGATTTCATATACACGCATATAAATAATTATTATTAAAGGATCAGCTATGGTCGCTTCTCTGCTGCGTAAATTAATCGGCAGTCGCAATGATCGACAAGTCAAAAAATACGGGAAAATCGTCCAGCGAATAAATGCGCTGGAGCCAGCTTTTTCGGTTTTGAGTGATGATGTATTAGGCCTTAAAACCGGCGAGTTTCGTAGCCGAATACAACAGAGCGAAAGCCTGGATGCCATATTACCTGAAGCGTTTGCTGTTGTGCGTGAGGCAGGAAAACGCGTTTTGAATATGCGTCATTTTGATGTGCAAATGATTGGCGGTATAGCACTTCATAATGGGCAAATTGCCGAAATGCGAACGGGCGAAGGCAAAACATTAGTTGCCACACTGGCTGTTTATTTGAACGCCTTAACAGGCAGAGGCGTTCATGTCGTAACAGTAAATGATTACCTGGCCAAACGTGATGCAGAATGGATGGGAAAGCTTTATGCATTTCTTGGCATGAGTGTGGGTGTCGTTGTGCCCGGTATGGATCCATCCAGCAAGAAGCAGGCATACGCTGCCGATATTGTGTACGGCACAAACAATGAATTTGGTTTTGATTACTTACGTGACAATATGACGTTTACAGCCGATGGAAAAGCACAAAGAGATTTGTATTTTGCGGTAGTAGATGAAGTTGATTCAATATTAATAGATGAAGCACGTACACCCCTTATTATTTCCGGGCCTACGAATGATAACTCGGTTCTGCATATCAAGTTCAATGAAATAGTAAAAGAACTAAAGCGTGCAGAAGGCGAAGACAGTGAAGACGGTGACTACACAGTTGATGAGAAAAATCGTCAGATACACATGACAGAACAAGGGCACCAAACTATTGAAAATATTTTGGTGCGTGAATCAATCATTGCAGAAAACGACAGCCTGTATAGCGCATCGAACATAAATCTTTTGCATTACCTGAATGCTGCATTACGTGCCAATGTTTTGTTTCAGAAAGATGTGCAGTACATTGTTCAAAATGGCCGAATTGTAATTGTTGATGAGTTTACCGGACGTACCATGGAAGGCCGACGCTGGTCAGATGGCTTGCATCAGGCTGTAGAAGCAAAAGAACATGTCAAGATTGAGAATGAAAATCAAACCCTGGCATCTATAACCTTTCAAAACTATTTCCGTCTGTACAATAAAATATCAGGAATGACGGGTACGGCTGATACCGAAGCATTTGAATTCCAGCAAATTTATGGTTTGGAAGTGATGGTTATTCCTACCAATCAAGCTGTTGCGCGAATCGATCATGGCGATCTTGTTTTTCTTACTAAAGATGAAAAATTTAATGCGGTTGCGGATGACATTAAAGAATGCCAAGAACGATCGCAACCGGTGCTGGTTGGTACCGCCTCTATCGAGGCATCTGAATATTTGTCGGCGTTGCTGGGCAAACAAAAAATTAAACACAATGTGTTAAATGCAAAACAGCACGCACGCGAAGCGCAAATTATTATGGATGCTGGCCGGCCTGGAGCGGTCACGATTGCTACCAACATGGCTGGTCGAGGAACCGATATCGTGTTGGGCGGAAATCTACAAATGGAGTTGAAAGAAGTCCCCGAAGCGACGGAGCAGGAAAGAAATGCGATTAAGATGGATTGGGAGCGGCGTCATGAGCAAGTATTGGTTGCAGGCGGCTTGCATGTAATTGGTAGTGAGCGGCATGAATCACGACGCATTGATAACCAGTTGCGTGGTCGGTCCGGCCGACAGGGAGATGCTGGTTCCACGCGTTTTTATTTATCTTTGCAAGATGATTTGATGCGTATTTTTGCATCAGAACGTGTTGCTGGGCTAATGAAAAAATTAGGGATGCAGCAGGGTGAGGCAATAGAGCATCCGTGGGTGTCGCGAGCGATTGAAAATGCACAGCGAAAAGTTGAAGGACATAATTTTGACATACGTAAACAACTGCTTGAATACGATGACGTAGCGAATGAGCAACGTAAAGTTATTTATGCGCAACGTAACGAAATCATGCAAGCCGAAGACGTATCAAATGCAATTGTCTCCATGCGAGAAGATGTCATTGCTGTGTTGTTTTCACAGAGTATTCCTGCGGGGAGCATGGCGGAGCAGTGGAATGTTGCTGGCCTGGAAGAATCGATAGAAGAAATATTTGGACATAAGCTCGCAGTGCATCAATGGCTGGAGGCGGATGATGGTTTGCACGAAGAAACATTACATGCTCGAATTGTCGAAGAAATTGTCGCTATCTATGCTAACAAGGAAAAACTGATTGGTGTTTCCGAGTTACGTCGCTTTGAAAAATATGCATTATTGCAGGTTTTGGATAATCACTGGAAAGAGCATCTTGCGGCGATGGACTATCTTCGCCAAAGTATACATTTGCGTGGTTATGCGCAAAAAAATCCGAAACAAGAGTACAAGCGTGAATCGTTTGAGATGTTTAGTGAAATGCTGGTGAAGATCAAGCAGGAAGTTGTTTCTATATTGTCTCGTGTGCAAATTCGTACACAAGAAGAACTTGACGCCCTCGAACGTGCGCAACAAAATACCCCGGTGGATGTGCATTATCAGCATAATGATATCAATGCCATGCAGGGTGATGAGCAGACGTCGTCTGAAGCAGATTCGAGTCAGCCATTTACAAGAGATGACAAAAAAATTGGACGAAATGATCCCTGTTATTGTGGGTCAGGAAAGAAATTTAAACAGTGTCACGGTAAGTTAGCCTAGAGGTTTTAATTATGGCGGTTGGGTTAAAAGAGCCAGACGTTCTGCTTCCTGTTAAGGGTGTGCGTCTTGCAGTCGTATCAGCTGGCATAAAGAAAAAATCAGGTGTTAAAGATCTGGTTTTGTTTGAACTAGCAAAAGATTCTATCTGCTCTGCTGTTTTTACGAAAAACCTTTTTTGTGCTGCGCCTGTTACGCTTGCAAAAAAACATTTATCACTGCAAACACCGCGCTACTTGTTAATAAATGCTGGCAACGCCAATGCCGGAACGGGTTCACGTGGTTTTGAAGATGCAGTAACGTGTTGTGCATTAGTAGCTGCTGCAACCGGATGTGATAGTACGCAAGTGCTGCCGTTTTCTACGGGTGTAATAGGCGAGCATCTGCCAGTAGAAAAATTTAAACAGGGCATACCTTTGGTACATGCCGCTTTAGACGAAAATAACTGGCTGGATGTTGGCCGTGGCATTATGACGACCGATACTGTATTAAAAGGCTATTCAAAAACTTTTAGTATAGGCGGCAAGGCCGCTGTGATCACAGGTGTGGCCAAGGGCTCAGGCATGATTCATCCTGATATGGCCACCATGTTGTCATTTATTGCAACGGATGCTGCTGTTTCTAAAAGTATTCTAAACAAAGTGTTAAATGCTGCGGTTGAACAATCATTTAATTCCATTACAGTGGATGGCGATACCTCCACCAATGATGCCTGCGTCTTAATTGCTACCGGAAAAGCAGGCAATCCAGTAATTGAAACTGAGAATAAGGATTACAATAGTTTGCAACAGGCTGTTAATGAAGTTTGTATGTATTTGGCGCAGGCAATTGTGCGTGACGGAGAAGGAGCAACCAAGTTAATAACGCTCGATGTACTCAATGCAGCAAACAAAGAGGCCGCGAAACAAATTGCGTTTACCATTGCTCATTCACCACTCGTTAAAACAGCATTGTTTGCGAGTGATCCAAACTGGGGGCGTATACTTGCAGCGGTTGGCCGTGCGGGTGTAGCTATAGATATTAATAAAATAAAACTGTTTCTGGGCGATGTATGTATTGTAGAAAACGGTGGAAGGGCAAGTAGCTACACGGAGGAGCAGGGTAAAAAAGTAATGGCTAACAGCGAAATTACGATACGTGTTGACTTGTCTGCAGGTGATGCCAGTGCCCGCGTCTGGACCTGCGACTTTTCATATGACTATGTCAAAATTAATGCCGAATATCGGACCTAATACAGAGAGTAATCCGATAGCGATTCAGGTGGCCGTGGCGGTTATTGTTGATCAGGCACAGCGTGTGTTGATAGCACGCCGTGCCAAGCATGTGCATCAGGGTGATTGTTGGGAGTTTCCCGGCGGCAAGGTCGAGCCGGATGAAACGACTTATGACGCTTTGTGTCGAGAAATCCGTGAAGAACTTCATATCCACATTCAGGCTGCCCAGCCGTTGATTAAGATTCTGCATCATTACCTTGATAAATCGGTGTTATTGGATGTGTGGCGCGTGACGAATTATCAAGGTGAACCGCAGGGTGCAGAAGGTCAGGTTGTAACCTGGCATCCAGTGGCTGATCTGGAATATGAACAATTTCCTGCTGCTAACAGAAAAATAATTTTTGCATTGCAATATCCGTCTTCACTGCTCATTACAGGTGATTTTTCGACTATTTTAGATTTTAATTCGAAATTAGAGTTGGCCCTGCAGTCGGGTGTGAAACTGGTTCAGCTACGCAGCAAATTGAAACCAGATGAATTAATGTATCAGGCTATCGTTCAGTCGGCTAAAGTTTTATGTGAAACCGCCGGTGCACATTTATTATTAAATTCAGCGACTGATATGGCGAATAGTATGCAGCTGGGTTTGCACCTTAACAGTCAGCAGTTGCATGACTATCAACAACGCCCCATTTCTGGTGATAGATGGTTATCGGCATCGTGCCACAATCTGGTTGATATAAAACAGGCTGAAAAACTTCAGGCAGATTTTATTTTACTGTCACCGGTTAAGCACACAAGCAGTCATCCCGATTTGGCAGGTATGGGATGGGAAACTTTTTCAACCTTGCTGGCAAACAGCCCTGTTCCTGCCTATGCATTAGGTGGATTGTCGATGGCGGATATAAATGATGCACGGCAAGCGGGCGCACAGGGCATTGCGGCTATTTCAGCTTTTTGGAATAGTCATTGAAAAATCTGATCTGGCCAGGTTTGATATTTTTAGTATTTGTAGCGTCGTGGGTTGTGGGTGGTTGGTTGCAAAATGGAAACGACGCCCACTATCAGATGATGTCAATTCCACCATGTGATCCTGCCACAATACAATGTACGGCTTCCTTTTCTGATGCGACGCTGGCGATAAAATTTACCGCACCGGTTATGGTGATGAAACCCTTTACGGTGAGTGTTGAAACAGACGCTGCGTTATCGAGCTTGCATCTGATGTTTCAAATGAAAAATATGGATATGGGTATGCAGCGCTATGCTCTGGAGCAAAATAAACGTGGTCAGTGGCTCACAGATGTGGTGCTGCCGGTTTGTAGTTTAGGGCGCAGTGACTGGACGCTGACACTGGAAACAGAATATAAAAATAGTGTGTGGCGAGGTGATCTGGATTTTTCAGCGGCCAGCTTATCAAATTACTAATAAGTTAGATGAAAAGAATACCATTCAAACAAAAAAATGAAGTATTAAATTCAGCGTCATTCCGGCAGGGATTGCCGGAACCCAGATTACAGGGACGTGACGCCGACGTACTCTTAACTTACCTGTATTGGTGTATATCCTTTTCAAGTGTTTCGGTAATAATGCATTACAACACGCAACAGGCCAACTGAAAGTTAACGTTTTGCATTTCCTGCTCAGGCCGGAAAGCCGGATTATGGGTTTTAAGAAAACGAATTGAGAAACGGTGTTTGCCGGCACTGATTTCCGGGAAAATATTGGCCGTATCCGGTAATAAAACCCGAATTAACAGGCATGACTGATGGGTTTCCATGTTCTTTTGGAAGAATCCGTTTTCAGCAATCTGATCGCCCGGTTCGGTGCTGTCACGAATGACTTGTAACACGATTCGAATGGATGTGTTGAGTATGGCAAAGGGTGCAAACCATTCCTGAATGATTTTTTGTCGATGCTCAAATGGCTGGTTAAGCCAGTAGGAATAAACCGGCAAATCAAAATCACACAAACCACCCGGCACCGATCGACGTTGACGAATCGCGTTTAATAATTCATTTTGTTGCAGTGCCTGGCCCATGTTGCTAATGCCATGCAGCTCATCAATACATTTTTTTTGCTGATCGATAAGTATATTAAGCCGGCCATGGTTGATATTGGGGATCTGGACAAATGCGCGCAGATTGCTGTTTTGGCGTTCGAGTTCCTTGATGGTTTCGCGTTTAATATCACTGCGGCTCACCATGCCGAGTATGTCGATAATGGCTTTTACAGCGCTATGGGTATCCCAGGGAGATGCGTGCCGCATGTGTTGTTCGAACTGGTTGAATAAATATTCCATGCGCAGGAATGTGCGTATACGCTCATTTAAGGGTTGTTCGAAAAT
>JANOOU010000050.1:0-2065 GCA_031421475.1 Gammaproteobacteria bacterium
TGTGCCAGGGCATTTCCCAGCCTGCGCTGTTACTGGACACACTGCAATCACCACATGATTACATGCTCAAACCCTCTGACCGGCGAATGCTGGAAGCTGCCGATATCATTATCTATGCTGGCAACAATATTGAAGGTTTTATGCTGCCGCTACGCGCCAGCCTGGGTAAGCGCCAACTCATCGCACTGGATACCTTACCCGGCTTGCCACTGCTGCCAGCACGCGGCACACACACTGATCATGATACGGATCACGATGGCCATATCTGGTTCTCACCGGTGAATGCCGGCATAATAGTGCAACAACTTGCTGAGCGACTGGCGCAACGTGATGCCAACAATCGTGATAAATATTTCAGCAACCGCGATCGTTTGCTGCAAAAACTGAGTGCCTTGCAAAAACAAATTAATCTACAATTACAACCGGTTCGCAACCTGCCCTTCTTGCAATTTCACGATGCGCTGCAATACTTTGAACGTGATTTTTCACTTACCCGGAGCATAGTGGTGACCGGTGGAGCCGAATACACACCCGGTGCACGCCATATTCGCCTGTTGCAACAGCAAGTGCATGATGAAAACATACGATGCTTTCTGTATGAATCACCGCAAGCACCCAACTTATTACAAACACTTGACGTCAATCACAATGCGAGCATGCAAGCCTTGGAAATTCATGGCAGTCAACTATTATCAGGTGAAGATTTGTATTTTAAATTATTAACCGATATCGCAAGTAAAATTCATACCTGCTTACAAACCGACAAGGATCAAAAACGATGATAAGACACGATTATCGTCTGGCCATAGAAAATATCTGGCTGGAATTGGCCCGCGATGGCAAATCCAAAAACCAAGTATCTACTCGTTATCCAGTGTTTAATATCAGTCGTGGTGGCTTGCGTTTTTTAAGCGGCGAAACATTCGAACCGCAAGAGCGTATAAAAATAACCCTACACCTGCCCAATAACGCCGAGCACCGAACACTGGGTCGCATTTGTTACTGCGAGACCGATGCCGAAAACGCAGACGCTATTTTTTATGGCGTGAGTTTTCTGGAGAACTTTCTAGATATGACACCCTTTCAAAAGCCATTAGTACGATAGCAAGTTTTCACAACACCTTCATACATCCTGCGCGAGTAAAAATGCGGGACGCATAAAGCACCACTCCAGCTGCTTAAATAGTTCGTCCATCTACACAATACACTTTGGCATTTTATACCCTGCCATATTCACCTTTTACTTACCTTTAATCGGCGTGGTGATCTTGCCTGTGACAACGACACGCCAATCAATTGTGCCGCAAGCACACCTTAATAAAAACCTCACCCATAAAAAAGGCCGGTGTATATGGCACCGGCCTTCGAGGATAAAAAGAATGACTCTATTCCGTTGTGTTTGCGTCTAATCGGCGTGGTGTTCTTGCGTGTGAAGAGGACACGCAAATTGATCGTGCCGAAGGCACACCTTAGTGGAAATCTCACCCATAAAAAAAGCCGGTGTATGTGGCACCGGCCTTCGAGGATAAAAAGAGCGACGCTATTCCGTGCGTCTAAGCATCAGCGTGGTTGCTTTAAAAACTGGTTGCTCGACCGTTACGGTACGCTCTGCAAAATGGTTATAGATACAATGTATAGTGCAGATCACATGCCAGCTTTTAGATATATTTAAAATCAACGACTTGAATATATAAATCCAGCCATCTATCATGAAAAAATTGCATAATGCAAGCAACCATAGATTGCATCCATTGCATCACGCAATTACTTTCCTCGGTATGGCGTTTTTTTCTGCTTTGGAAAAGCCGGTTTTTTGGCTGATGTAATCTGCGCCTTAGGTGGCAATCCAGTGTGTTGTGTGAGCATTTTGCCGCCGCCGGTATGCGTGCGCTTCTGATGCGGCTGCTGTGAGTTCTTACGCCGTGGCGACTGGTAAGTCACATGCTCAGGCTGAGCATAAGGAATCAGGCACTGTGCACCATCGCCTATCAAATCGGCGCGGCCCATCTCTTTCAATGCTTCACGTAATAGCGGCCAGTTATTTGAATCATGATACCGCAAGAAC
>JANOOU010000051.1:0-2568 GCA_031421475.1 Gammaproteobacteria bacterium
TGAAACAGGTCATGTAGGTGTGCGTACTGATTTTAATAAAACCGTCGACCCAATCGAGCTGAGCCCTGGCTGGTACGGCGCATTATTTACAAGTGTTGAGGAATTTTCAATTAAAGAAATCGAAATTCCGCTTAATGATATGCAGCCCAAGGCAAAAGATAATCTATCTCTTGCTGACTTTGATGTGAGTGTTTTTTACAAAGTATCACCCGATAAAGTATCTGAAATGGTAATAAAATATACAGGCATGTCTGAATACTCGGAATATGGCATGTTGCTGCCTTCGTTTGGGCTTGTTACCCGATTTTCAAGAGGTGCCATTTATGATGAAGTTGCAAAATATGATTCACTGACTGTGCATACAAAACGCACGGAACTTGAGCTGGGTATCCTGACTGCCATACAAACCACGCTGGAGAAAGATGACCCGAATACTTTTATCATCACCAAAGTTGTTGTTCGCCAGCTTACAACAGACCAATCCCTTGAAGAATCCATACGAACCACTGTGAAAGTCCAGAAAGAAATTGAAGCCAAGAATCAGCAGGTTTTATTAGCGATAGCAGAAGCGAAGCGTATAAAGGTTGAAGCAGAAGGGCAGGCAGTTGCCAATAAAGCCATTGCAGATTCCATTACGCCCCAGCTCATCGAATTACGCCGCATTGAAGCCATGCAGAAATTTGCTGGCGAAGGCACGCATACGGTTATTATGCCGTCTGATTCAAAATCGTTGATAAGTATTAAATAATGAGATTTTTGCACGCCGTGTAGAAATCGATTGGCACATGGATGTGCATCATGTATGCGTAATACATAACAATATTGACGACCCGAACCCTGAATAAATACTACCCACCGTTGACTATTACCTATCAAAAGCTGGCGTGATACTATTCACCCGTCATTTAATAACTCAGCTTTAATAAGGATCTAGCATGGCCATACCCACCTCACCGACTAAATGGGCGTTAAAACGCGACCTCGATAACTATATTTACTTTTCGCACATCACCACAGGCACCTCCGGCCGAGCCGTTAAAATTCATAAAGATGTGTTTCTACCGTTTTTTTGCGCCGTTAACCCGGATACCCACGAAGGCCAGTCCGTAATCCGCCAAATTGAACAATTGCGTATAACACCTGGGCATACTTCAACCGGCAAGAACTGCTCACCAACCCGCGCTAAAATTTTACAAAAGATTAATGACACCTTTCAGTACTCGATTTCGACAAAAAACATCCAGCTCTTCTATCGCCTCGACCAAGCTGCGGGAGATACTTCACCGGTGGTTTACATCTATCAGATTCGTACCAACCATACTGATGCGCAGGAAGCACCAGGCTTATACGCAAAAGACACAATATATGGTTCGAGAAACACATCTACAACAAAAATGAAAGGTCGATCTGTTGACGGGAAAACAGTTTACATTAATGGCTTATCGGACAACGTCAACTCTGCCATGCGCGATGCAGAATATGAAACAGGCAGCGATATGAATCTGGCTCTGTTTTATACACCCGCCACTGTCTGCAATGATCTCGGCACCTGGAACTCACAAGAAAACACCTACGTTACCAGACTGGCTGTGGAAGAGTTAACCGAAGTACTCAAGCACAATCAAAAAGCCAGCAAGGGCATTAACTGGATCATCGAAGGCGAAGGCTGTGCCGTGCTGAACAATGCTTTAAAAAATTTTGCAGGCGACCTCAGCAACCACAATTTTAAATTAATCAACCCTAAAACCAACACCCCAAAACTGATTGAAAATATTAACAAGAAAAAAGGCGCGTTAACCGGGGATTTTTTTAATTACTCCAGCAGCGAAGCTGCATTAATCGGCATGGCCAGCCACAAAGAGGCCCTCATCAAACAAATTGGTTTACTACCGGGCGCCAAAAACTACGACAAAATCACCCGCAAAAATATTGTTGCACAAATTGGCGCCTTAGCTCAGGTTGCTGCGCCGATTCTCAAACAATCTGCCGGACTTAAATCCAGCCATGCCACCTTTGTTGATGCGCTAAAAAAAGCCAAGGCATTCCGCAAATGATTTACCCAGGAACACTCACCGGCCCGCAGTTCAGCGAAAGTGATCTGGTTGATTTTATATTTGATGGTGCCGAGTTAACTTTACCCGTGCCCCAGCTTCCAAATTATGAACGCCCCATTAATGAGCTATCTGTCATCAGGGATTTCAGAAACATAGACACCCGCCACTGGAACACCGATGGTTTTGGCAACCCAGGCATAAGTCTTGTTAGACAAAAATGGTTATTTGAGGACTCCGTTACCCTGGATGACATTGCTTTATGTGATTTTGAAGTTGGCATCATGGAAATTCTTAATGACACAAAACTTCCGCTGGCTAAATTAAACAAATCGGCTTATAAAAAAATGGTGCTCGATGCGATGGCTGTCGTTTTAGCCTATGAGGGCGATGACCACGCGGACGATGCCAGTTGGCCAAAAATTTCCAACGAGTTTAACTATCAATGCATCAGCAGGCCGCATCTGGATGGACTGCAAATCCAGATGGCGGCAGTTGAAGGTAGAAAACCCAGTCC
>JANOOU010000052.1:0-2968 GCA_031421475.1 Gammaproteobacteria bacterium
ACCACTGATTCACCAACACCACATCTTCCCGCGACAACATCCCCGCCGCCTGCTTTAATCGTAAAAAATTAAGAATGTAATCGTATCGTGCCTGCGCGTAATCACGCTCGGCGCGATATTGTTCACGTAACACAAGCAACATATCAATCGCCGTACGTGTACCGACTTCGTATCCGGCCTGCGTTGCTTCATACGCTGCCTGGGCTGAAACCAGTGCTTGTTTGAACGCGGCAACACGCGCAATGGAAGCTGTTACACCCAGATAGCTGGTGCGGGAGAGCTGCTCGGTTTCGCGCATTGACTGATCACGTAATACGCGCGCCTGTTCCTTTAATGCAACCGCTTCGCGTGTTTTTGCGCTGGTTAAACCACCGGAATAAATCGGCACATTCAGGTTAACAATAACTGAATCATCCCTTATTTCATTATCACCGCTGACTAAACCATCGGTTGTCGCATCATTACGTCTGGCGATTAATGAAACACTGGGATAATGGCCAGCACGTTGTATACCCACTTGCTTTTGCGCAACCTCCAATGATAATTGCGCGACCTTTAATGACAAATTATTCTGCAGGGCGGTTTTAACCCATTCGTCAATGTTTTCCGGTTGCGGCGTAGCCAGTACCATATCGTTAGCCAGTGGCAACAAATCATCAACAGCCATACCGATCAAACTACGCAAACTTTCACGGGCATTAGCCAGCGCATTCTCGGCTGTGATCCATTGCGCAACGGATAAATCATACTGCGCCTGTGATTCCTTAACATCGGTTATGGCAATTAATCCCACGTTCAAACGCTGTTGATTCTGTTCCAGCTGTTTGCCTATGGATTCTTTTTCGGCGGTGGCGAATTTCAGATTATCCTGTGCTGCCAACACATTGTAATAAGCCTGTGCCGTACGCACAATTAACTCCTGGCGCGCCGCGTTCACATTCACTTCGCCGATGGCAACGTAAATATCTGCCTGCAACACTTGCAACCAATACGCATGGTTATATAAAGATTGTGAAAGCGACAGTGTGAAGCCTTCTCGATCATAACGATTCGCTGTGGTTATCGATGTGGTCTGATTTGTCGTTTCGGTATTGTGTTTGCCGGTAAAAACATCCAGTGACACATTAGGCAGCAGCGCAGCGCGCGCCTGTGGCAGGGTTTCGCGTGTGGCTTGATATTGAAACTCTGCCGCCAATATTCGCGGATCATCTTTTTGTGCCTGTTCAAATGCCTGCAGGAAATCCATGGGGGCAGCTGTTACCGCAACCGGGACAATGACCAGCACAGAACACATTAATAAATATTTATTCATCTTAGAAAACAAATTGTTTTTTCTTTTCGGCATGGCGTAGTGTCTGTAGTGAGGTTTCAAACAAAACATGATCAGCCCAGGCTTGATCACCGGTACGGGTAATGAGTCGTGCCTGCATCACAGGCGCATCGCCTGCAATCACAAACATTCTTCCGTTAATTCGCAAGGCCGACTTATACGCTATGGGTATTTCATTAACCGAGCCGGTAAACACAATCACATCCCAGTTTTTCCCCGCAGCGGGACCGATCATGGCATCAACGGTGTGCAGTGTAACATTGTAAATATTGTGAGCCTTGAGTTTGACCGCAGCGGCCTGGGTAAACTCGGGATGGATATCGATACTTTCAACATGCGATGCCAAATGTGCCAAACACGCTGTGAGATAGCCACTACCGGTACCAATTTCCAGCACAACATCCATGGGCTGTATATTTAACGCCTGCAACATGCGGCCTTCCACTATGGGATGCGTCATGATTTCGTTGTGCGCCAAAGGTATTGCGGTATCGGCATAGGCCAGGCTCTGGTAAGCGGTGGGCACGTAGTCGGCGCGAGATACCCGTGTCAGGGTTTGCAGCACCCGGTCATCCAGTACATCCCAGGGACGTACCTGCTGTTCCACCATATTATGATGTGCCTGATGCAAATTATTGGTATTCATCCCCACCCCCCTTGGTTACTTTGTTTATTTTTTTGTAAGCCCTGATTAACTCAGAGGTCTCTTTGTCGATGCATTGTAATATCGGTTCGATTCTAAACGACCACATGATTCATGGGTAGGTTCATTCATTGATTAAGGATAAACTTGCGCACAATTGAAGCTGGGGGTTCATATAAAAGTGAATGTCGCGCAGCGACTCTGACTTACCCTCTCCCGTAAAACGGGAGAGGGGGAACCGTCGGTAAAACCGACGGGGGGTGAGGGCCACTGCAGGATATGATCACTTTTAATATGATGAGAAACACCCTTGGAACCTGATCCATTTAATAGTGGCGTAGGGAAGCTTCGGTAGATCCTCAATGGAGGATACCGCGGCCTCCTGCCACCTGAGGTATCACCCCTATGAACAGACTGCCGAACGCCATACCTGAAGCCTTTATCATCAAAACCGCCAGCCTATCTGAAGCCGTGACCAAACCTTTTTCCGGCTCGCGCAAGGTTTACATCACCGGCTCGCGCCCCGACATTCGCGTGGGTATGCGCGAAATTCTGCAAGACGATACCGCCGCCAGCTTCGGCGTTGAAAAAAATCCGCCGATTCCCGTATACGACACCTCAGGCCCGTTCACCGACCCCAATGTGCATATCGATTTAATGAAAGGCCTGCCCGCACTACGTGCAGGCTGGATTGAAGAACGGGGTGATACCGAACAGCTCGCCGGCCCCAGCTCCGAGTTTGGCAGCCAGCGCCAGAACGATCCCGCACTGGCGCATTTGCGTTTTGAACACATTCGCACGCCGCGCCGCGCCAAAGCCGGCCGCAACGTCAGCCAGATGCATTATGCAAAACAAGGCATCATTACCCCCGAAATGGAATACGTAGCCATTCGCGAAAACATGCGCCTCAATGAACTGCGTAAAGACCCGGCCTACAGCAAACTATTAAAACAACACCCAGGCCAGAGTTTCGGTGCCAGCATTCCGCAACAAGT
>JANOOU010000053.1:0-5855 GCA_031421475.1 Gammaproteobacteria bacterium
CAAGCGCGCCGGCAGCTAAACGCTACGTTAGTTGCGACACGAGGTCGCGCAGTGAAGTACAAACTAGCCTCCGCTACCAACCTTGATCAACGCTGCCGAACTGCGTTCCAACACCACGTTACGTTCCGATACACATCGATACAGACCCCACTGCCTCCTTTATCTAGACTATGCCGTCACTCAACGAAAGAGAACGCCACCGTGTTTGAGATCCTCAAGGTGGGCGACTGGCGAGACTGTTGATCGACGAGCGTGATCTCACTTTGGCATTCGAGATCAAACCATAGTGTTCAATAAACTAACGAGGTACATCGCCATGTCCGAACAACCCCCAAAACAATCCCCAGTACTCTCACGCCGTAGATTTCTAAGGACGGCGCTCGGCTCGTCACTGATTGCCGCGTTCGCTCCGCCGGTGTTTGGCGATGAGCGAATAGCAAGCAGCGTCGATGTGGTCATTATTGGGGCCGGATTGGCGGGGTTGACCGCTGCGGTGGAATTGCGTAACGCGGGCCGTTCCGTTTGTGTTTTGGAGGCGCGCCAACGTGTTGGCGGGCGAACTCTGGATTATTCCATCGGCGATGGCCATGTGGTGGAACGGGGCGGCCAATGGATCGGCAATACGCAAACGGAAATACTGGCGCTGGCCGAGGAACTGGGTGTTGAGAGTTTCCCAAGTTACATCCAAGGCAAGACCGTGTTGTATATGAACGGCACGCGTTTTTTGGTGGATGACATCCAGGACAATCCCGCCGCAAGCGAGGCCAAATACCAGCTCGATCAAATGGCGCTGACGGTTCCTCTTAACGCACCATGGGCTGCCGTCCAAGCGGCCGAGTGGGATGGTATGAGCCTAGCGGATTGGCTGACCGGCAATGTGGGTGATGTCGAAGCGCGGCAAAGCATCGAATCAGACATTCAAAGTTTCTTGCCTGCGCCAACCCAAGATATTTCCCTGTTGTACTTTCTTTTCTATGTGCATTCCGCCGGGGGATTGCAGGCGCTCAGCAGCGGTGCCCAGGAATTGCGTTTCAAGGGTGGGCCGCAAGCGCTGTCACAAAAACTGGCTCAGTTATTGGAAGATGATTTGGTGCTGGGTTCGCCGGTGCGCAAAATCATCCAGACCGCCACGGCAGTCAAGGTGGTTTCCCGGCGCGTCTGTATCACGGCCAAGCACGTGGTCGTGGCCATGATGCCGACCGATATCCAGCGGATTCGTTTTTCCCCGGCCTTGCCCCAGCAGCGGCGCCTACTAAATGCCCAATGGCAGGGTGCAGCGGGCTTTAAGGTCAATGTGGTTTATGCAAAGCCCTTCTGGCGCGACCAGGGTTTAAGCGGTTTTGCGGTGAGCGATGAAGGCCCGGTTTCCACCACCTTTGACAATTCGCCGCCGGATGCTTCACGCGGCGTTCTCCTCGGGTTTGTAGAACAACAAGTCGCGCCCGCAGATGCAGCAATGCGACGTCAGAGCATCTTAAGTGCCTTGGCACGACTATTCGGGAACGAGGCTCTGAATCCCCAAGCTTATATTGAGATGGATTGGTCCAAGGAACGCTGGACCGGCGGTTGTGTTTCCATCCTTGGGCCCAACGTGCTCACGCGGCAGGGTGCTGCCTTACGCCAGCCTTTTCAGCGCGTCCATTGGGCTGGCACGGAAACGTCTGATGTATGGAGTGGCTATATGGAAGGCGCGGTGCGCTCTGGCAAACGGGTTGCGATGGAGCTCATCACCGCAGGCGAAAGCATTGCCGGATTCAATGAGAGGAAATTCCGCAGATGAATATTGCGTCAATAAAAATGCGTGTGGCAGGCCGGTTCAAATGGGGCTGTAGAAGCATGTTCGAGCCTGTCATGATCTCCCTGAAGGGCGCATTGCGGCGTTAAATTAGCCTAGATGCTCCAGACGTATGCGCGTGATCTTGCCTTCGATCACCGCCAGTTTTTCAACTAGAGCAATCGCCGCATCCATATTTTTCTCTAACACTTTTGACGTTAGCAAAATCAGTTGCACGCGGGTTTGGCCTTCTTGCGGTTCTTTTTGAATCACGGCTTCTATGCTGATATTTTTATCGGCGAATATACGTGTAATGTCAGCCAGCACACCGGGTTTATCTTCAGCCAGAATACGCAAATAACAAGCAGTTTCAAATTCGTCGTGTGACAACACCGGAATATCTGACAGGGCGTCGGCTTGAAAACCCAGCATGGCAACACGCTGGGATACATCCCCATCCATGGCGCGGGCTACGTCGATTAAATCGGCGATCACGGCAGACGCTGTCGGTTCGGCACCGGCACCGGGGCCGTAATAAAGTGTCGGGCCCACCGCATCGGATTTCACCAGTACTGCATTCATTACACCGTTTACATTGGCAATTAAACGACGCTCTGGAATTAAAGTGGGATGCACACGCATTTCAATGCCGCGTTCAGTTCGCCGTGCTATGCCCAGGTGTTTGATGCGATAACCGAGTTCTTCCGCATAGGTCACATCGTCACGGGAAATCTTGGTAATGCCTTCGGTAAAGGTTTTTTTGAATTGCAGCGGTATACCAAACGCTACGGAAGCCAGAATAGTCAGTTTATGTGCGGCATCTATACCTTCTACATCGAAGGTGGGATCGGCTTCCGCATAACCCAGTGCCTGCGCTTCTTTCAGCACATCATTAAAGTCACGGCCTTTTTCACGCATTTCTGTCAATATGAAATTGCCAGTGCCGTTAATAATACCGGCCAGCCATTGAATACGATTGGCGGCTAAACCTTCGCGTAGGGCTTTAATAATCGGCACACCACCGGCAACCGCCGCTTCAAATGCCACAATCACACCTTTGGCCTGGGCTGCCCCAAAAATTTCATCGCCATGGGTGGCGATTAATGCCTTGTTGGCGGTGACCACGTGTTTGCCATTTGCGATGGCTTTCAGCACCAGCTCGCGCGCCAGTGTGTAACCACCAATCAGCTCTACAACAATGTCGACATCGGGGTTATTCACCACATCCCAGGCATTTTCGCTGAGTTTGACTTTGGCGGGATCGAGAATTTTTTGCTGTGCAATATTTAAGGCAGCGGCATGGATAATTTGCAGACTACAGCCGCAACGGCGGCTGATTTCTTCAGCATTCCGCTGCAACACCGTTGCGGTTCCACCACCCACTGTACCCAAACCCATCAAACCAATTTTTACCGGCTTCATTATTCTTCTCTCCAAGACAACGGCATACGCATATAAATGGAGTCGGCAAACTACTGGTGAATGCCCGAACTGTCAACTGCTATGCCACCGGGGATTAGCCGCTGATATAACGAATACAACCCATCTACAGGTATACTGCACCGCATGAAATTGAGCGAAGATAATACAGCAGGCAGCCATATTATTCGTGCCTACGATGCACAGAGTATTGATATTAACGGCACCCAGTTCAAACACAGCCTGGTGGTGGCCCGACAGCACTTGTTGCCGAACTGGCCGGTCAATTCCATTGCTGACTTAAGCCCGGCCACGCTGGCCGAACTGCTGGTTAGCGAGCCCGAGGTGATACTGATAGGTACCGGCGCCAGGCTGCAATTTCCGGCACCCGCGGTTTACGCCAGCCTGCTTAATCAAGGTATTGGGGTTGAATTTATGGACTCAGGTGCCGCCTGCCGCACGTACAATATTTTGCTGGGTGAAGATCGCCGGGTGGTTGCGGGGATCATCCTGTAGGCGCGGGCTACCTGCCCGCGATGGCTGCTGTTATTGATTAATAGCGCGCCCATAAAAAAGGGCGGTTACCCGCCCTTTCCTGCTTCCAACTAACCACTTTAAACCTAATCGTTAAGCAACAGCTCTTCTGAAAAACCCTGGCTTTCCAAAATTTTGCGTAATTGCCTTAAGGCATCCATCTGAATCTGGCGCACTCGCTCGCGAGTAACACCCAATTCAGCGCCGACTTCTTCCAGCGTCGTACGTTCGTAGCCATGTAAACCAAAACGGCGCACCACCACCTGACGTTGTTTTTCTTCCAGCTGATTCATCCACATTTCCAGGTTGGCCATTACATCTTCATCCTGCAACAGAGTGGAGGGCTCAGGATTGTTGGTATCGGGAATAATTTCCAGCAAGGGCCGGTCATTTTCCTTGCCTACTGGCACATCGACAGAGGTTACACGGTCACGTAAACCCAGCATTCTTTCCACATTGGCAACCGGGCGATCAACCAGTGTGGCAATTTCTTCTGCGGTGGGTTCATGTTCCATGGTTTGTTCAAGTTTACGGGCTGCACGTAAATATACGTTCAACTCTTTAATGACATGAATCGGCAAACGAATGGTGCGTGTTTGATTCATCAAGGCACGTTCAACGGTTTGACGTATCCACCAGGTGGCATAGGTTGAAAAACGGAAACCTTTTTCGGGATCAAATTTTTCAACGGCGCGAATCAGACCGAGATTGCCTTCTTCAATCAGATCCAGCAGTGCCAGACCACGGTTCATATAACGTCGGGCAATTTTCACTACCAGACGCAAATTACATTCGATCATTTTTTTGCGTGCGGATTCCACGCCCTTGCGTGACAGACGCGAGTAATAAACTTCTTCTTCGGCGGTTAACAGGGCTGAGTATTCAATTTCACGCAGATACAAACGGGTGGCATCCAGCTCTTTGCGATTGACGGTGCCGGTACCCACGGCAAAACGTTTTTCGGCTTCGGTTGTAACCAGTTCGTCGGCTTCAGAGGGGGCCTCCGGCTCATCACTGGCTTCGGTTTCAGCGAGCTCATCGTCTTCTGCGGTATCGTCTAGAAACGCCTCGTCATCGGCTTCCAGGGCATCATCACAGACTTCAACCTCGTCGTTGGCCTCTTCTGTTGACACCTTTCCATTGGTTTTTTTTGTCGTTTTAGGGTCGGATTTTAAAGTACGAATTTTTGAGACAGGTGGAGCCTTACTAGCTGTTGTAGCCATGTTGAACCCTCCAAAGGATGTACGCATAATATGGTTATTGTTTTACAGTAGTTTTTAGCGTCACAGCAGAATATTAGAACTTCCTAAATTAAGTACCTATAAATCACGTACTTACGTAACCTTTTTAATCCAATGCAGGAATAAACGCAACAGATCTATGAAAAAAATTTATTCTAGGCAAAATTTTCCTAATAGGAATTTCCGATACCCAGATGAAAAAAAGTGATGATATGACAGCCTAACCTTGCGGCAAATACTGTAGTGGATTAACCGGTTTACCGTTTTTGCGGATTTCAAAATGGAGCTGGGCACGCCCGTTTTCTTCGCCCATACGCGCGATGGGCTGATCCGATTTAACCTCATCGCCTTCCATCACCAGCAAGGCATCATTGTGGGCATAGGCACTCAGAAAATTATCGTCGTGTTTAATAATAATGAGATTGCCATAACTGATTAAACCATTGCCGCTGTACACCACCTTGCCACCGGCTGCAGCCGATATCATCTGGCCCGATTTTCCCGCTATACCAATGCCCTTGCGCGAAGTGTCATTCGCTTTAAAGGTTTTAATCAATGAACCTTTTACCGGCCAGTGCCAACCACCCATTGCCGGTAAGCGCGTGACTCTACCTGGATCAACCACCGCTTTGTTAACCACCGGTTGCGACGGTGCAGGCTGTTTTAGACCGGTTGTTACTTGGGATGATTTTTCTGCTGCCCTGGCTGCTGCATTGGCTGCTGCATTGGCCGGGGTTTGTGCCGTGCGATTTTCCGGCGGGGTGAGCCTTAATGTTTGCCCCAGTGACAACGAATAAGGTGGATGCAAGGCATTCCAGCGTGCGACCTGACTGTGGCTGAGGCCATTTTTTTGCGCAATGGAATATAGGGTATCGCCTTTTTGCACC
>JANOOU010000054.1:0-2549 GCA_031421475.1 Gammaproteobacteria bacterium
TTTTGTCAAACAGAATTTGAATTAGCAGCCAAATACATCAATCAAAAGATTCCGAACCTGTATCAGTTAACATAATTGTATTAACAAAGGATAAAGAATGCACGGCAGTATTGAGGTGATGGGTGTAAAACAATTCCAGAATGCACAACCGGTTTAAATACCGGGCTGGTTGAAGTAATCCGAACGCACACAGCATTACAGACTTAACTTCAGCTTGTACATTCACCACCCGGGCATGGGTGGGTTTTATGGAACCTTTGACTTATTCAGAGGCTCCTTATGTATAAACGCTTATTTTATTTTCGTTCATTTGCGTGATGCACAGGGATGTGCGAATGCCGCGAGCGCAGGAAGCGCAAGAGCGGTAGATGCACAGGGATGTGCGAATGCCGCGAGCGCAGATTGCATATTACTTCGTGGATTTTTTAATCAAGCACTCACCTCGTGTGACATCATCCAGGGGATGCATCGATTTCCTGCGCCCAGTTTTTGCAAGCAAAAACGAACCTATCAACCCATTTGGTACAAGTAGACATAATCAATCCTTCGCGTGGTTTTACTCAATTAATTCAAGATAGCGTTCTTCAATCAAAGATTTATACAACAAGCTTAGCCTGATTTTTGCTATAGCCATGCCAAACAACTTCCCTACAGCTGTACATATAAAAACAAATAGTAATCCGGTTAATGTGTAGCTTATTAAATCCAAGTATTTCCAATGCATCGTTAAATATACAGCCAATATAATCAGCGCAATTGTCATAAATATGGCGCCACTGGCACAACCACACTCATTTCTGTATCGGTTGATTTTTTCGTAGCAGGCTTTTTTATCAATAACTTTATTGGCAAACTGATAAGGTCGTTTGTTGACGTGTAATACGATAGGCATGTTAATTATTCCTTTAATTATTGTTTAATGAAGCGCAGTACCGATTTCCAGGTGCTTGCATCGTTATCAAAGCCGCCATGTGTGGTGCTGGCACTGGTTTTACCGGGTGCGACATGAACGGTTACATTTTTGAGCCTGGCGAGAGAGGGTTCAAAATATTTTTGCATGCCCAATATGGGGGTGCGTGCGCCACCTTCAAATGATTCGGCCACCAGATGCAACAAGGAACGCGTGTAAGGTCCGCAGGTCGGGTCATCTTCTTCCGCTTTTTCGGTGAGATGAAATTGCTGGTAGCGTTTAATTGTGCCATCACTCAAGCGTGGTTTTACAATTTCGTTAAACGTATCGCAGCGCACCGCGGGCGCCATAAAACTCACCGATTCAAATTTTAATTTTTCGGCCAATGCATCAATAATATGTGTGTGGACAATACAACCGGCAGAATGCCCTACCAAATGAAATCGCACGGGCTGTTTACTGGCATTGGAATTTATAAATGCGGCATACAACAGGGTTGCGCCCAATTTAGTCGGTTTCGCATCGTTCTTTTTAGATTTACTGATGACTTCTGCATTTTGCTTCATCTCACCCCATAGCTGCGTACCGGGTAATGCCAGCAAACGTTCCAGGCGCTGATTCCACCAGCGTTCAGCGCTGGGCCAAAACCCGTCGCCACTGCCCGCAGCGCGTGACACACCTTTAATAGCGTCGATTATGCGGTTGAGCACGGTTGCAAAAAATCCGGTTTCCCACATTAAATACACCGGGAATATCTGATTGTCATAGAGCATGGGTATGCATTCGGCTGCATTTTTGGCTGCGTCCTGCTCACTCACCAAACCACCGTGCGCAATAATGCACACATCAATCGGTTTGTTGCCGGTGTTCCAACGCAAGCGCGCCTCGGTTAAATGCACATCAACCAGGGCTTTAATATCGTCTTCACAGGTACGAAAAACGCCGCTATTTGAAAGCTGCCCGTTATTGCCCATGTTAATAACAAACGGTGAAATTTCACGATTGCGTAATACCGAGTCGGCAGCCAATGCAACCTGGCCACGCTTATTGGTGCGCAGGGTATTACTGCTGGCAATAAGTTTGTGATCTTGTGTAACTACACCCAGTTGCGCCACCCAGCAATCCATGGCTCTTTCCAGCCAGTCCTGATACGTGAGAATGGCGTAACCCGCAGAACCCCAACTGGTGCCCCAGGAATTTTGAATCATAAATCCGTATTCGTTATATCCAATAATGGCAATGGCATGACCCCCGCCGCTGCCGGGTTGATTGGGAATGACAAACACTTTGTCGTTAAATGAACGCGGTTTTTTGTGTTTAAGATTATTGCCTTTATCCCAGCCCGCATGTGTATCGGTGCTGGCGTAAATAATGCCCACTTCGTTGAGTGCAGCATGCATATCGGATATTTGTTTGGGATCGATACGATAATACGCACCCAGTGGACGATTCACGGCATCCAGCCACCAGTCATCCTGCGGTTTTTTGGGTGCTTTGGGCATATTGATGCCGGTTTTCCATAACGCTTCATCACATGCGCCGTGTTTGTGCCAGCCCTTGAGTGCACCGCGCAAGCTGGAGCCTTCGTCACGCGAACCGGGAAATTCATCATAGCGTCGCGCCATGGAATACAGCATAT
>JANOOU010000055.1:0-3484 GCA_031421475.1 Gammaproteobacteria bacterium
CCGAACATTTTCGGCGCGATCTGTCAATGAGGTCTCATTGAAGTTTGAAGATTTCAACAGACTTTTTGTCTTCCTTCATCTACAAGAAACCTACCGAAACCGCGTCTGGGTTGTTGTTGATGGTGGTGCTATGGAGTCTCGTGTCATTAAAGAGCTAGCTGATAAGTACGAACCATCAGGTTGGGATAGGGAGCATTTCCGTCAATTTCTGAAACATGACTTTGAGGAATATTACCCAGCGCATTTTTCAAACGAAGTAAAAATGGCTATCGGTGAGCAGGATAAAAAAAAGAAAGCGGAACTCAAGAAAAATTTGCTAGACAAGGTAGTTGAGTTCTCGACAAATAATCAGGATATTGCCAAGCAGGAATTTCAGGCATCAGCCGTAGAACTTATTGATTTTCTGAATATGGTTAAGAAAGAGTAAATGCAGTCAAACATCCTGCAGACCACCCTGTTTATTTCGGCCACGGCTCACCATCTGGCAACACAGGCCCATGACATTCCGGGAATATTTTCGTTGTGCAGGTTTTGCAAATTTCCGGATCAAGCGTGTGATAAATGCCATGGGTGAGGTTCGACGTGGCGTGAAAAAATGCGCCTTCGCCTATGTCTTTTAAATAATCGCCTTTGTGCAGAAATTTATACACTGAATATTTCAAACGATAAAAATAAACGGCACCGCCCATTTTTTTGCGCCGCTTTGCTTCCTGTGCCAGCATTTCAGCACCGGCCACGTCGATAAAATTAATGCCACGTCCGGTGATGAGTACGAATTTTTTTTGCGGATTGTGTTCGTCAATTTGTAACAGGCCGGATTGAATGTGATCAACCGCACCAAAGAAAATGGAGCCATTGATTCGGATGAAACAGATTTGCGGACAGTCTGGCCGACCTTTGGATTCTTCAAACATAATGCCGCCTTTTTCGCCAATCGGTAATACCGGATGAATGGCCGGGCGTGAAGTGCGGTACAAATACATAATCAGTGAAAGAATAATGCCGAGGAAAATACCTTTTTCCAGATTAACCAGCGTGCCTGTCAGTGTTACCCACAGCACAGCCGATTCGCTACGGCTGGTGCGGGTGATGGATGCGATGTGATGAAAATCGATTAAACCCCAGGCTACCAAAAATAAAATGCCGGCCATGGCGGCTGTGGGCAGGTAAGAAGCCAGTGGAGCAACCAGCAGTACAATTAACGCCAGAAATGCTGCCGCAAAAATCGATGCCATCGGCGTTTTGGCGCCTGCCGCATAGTTGACACCACTGCGATTAAACGAGCCGCTGGAAGCAAAGCCGGAAAAGAAACTGCCGATCAGGTTGGAAAGGCCCTGGCCAATAAACTCCTGATTACTGTCGATGCGTTGTTCTGATTTTATGGCAATCGATCGACTGATGGAAACGGCTTCTGTTAATGCCAGCATGGTGATAACCATGGCTGGAAATAAAGTGTCCATGATGGCTTTATGTGAAAAATCCGGCAGTGAAAGTGGCGGCAATGAAGACGGTAGCGCGCCAATAGTTGTGATATGTGTAACGTCAAACCCATAGATTTTATTGAGTAGGAATGCGCTGCCGCTGCCGACCACCATGGCGACAATCATATAAGGAAATTGTTGTAAATAGCGTTTGGCCAGAATGCCGGTTAATAATGTGATTGCACCTATGGCCGTTACCCACAAATTAAGTCGGTCTAGCTGGACAAAGAGTTGATACAGTACTTCATAAAACGGAATACCGCGTGGCATATCTATGCCAAAAAAACTTTTAATCTGGCTACCTGCAATGAGTATCGCCGCACCGGCGGTGAATCCAATAATCACCGTATGTGAAATAAAATTGACCAGTACGCCCATACGCGCCAGGCCCAGAATAAGCTGAAATAATCCAGTTAAGAATGTGAGTGTTAAGGCGAGGCGAATAAATTCTGCGCTGCCCGGTTCGGCAAGATGATTAATGGATGCAAACAGGGCGATTGAGATGGCCGTGGTGGGGCCGGAAACCAGATGCCAGCTGGAGCCAAATAATGCGGCAATGATTGCGGGAACCATGGCAGCATACAAACCGTACTCGGGCGGTAACCCGGCGATGGTGGCAAATGCCACGCCTTGCGGTAAAACAATCATCGAGCCGGTAAGTGCAGCGGTTGCATCCGCGCGCAAGGTTTTGCGGTTAACCCTGGGCCACCAATTTAAAAAAGGAAAAGTTGTATGGAGCCAGTGAGAGGGGATGCGGTTAAACATGAATCAATATTTTTCTCTTAAAATAGTGAAGTTAATATAGAGCAGGCCGTTATAATGGGGTGTATCCAGAGTTCTGGGTTAACAAAAATAAGCGGGTGTAGTTCAATGGTAGAACTGTAGCTTCCCAAGCTACTGGCGAGGGTTCGATTCCCTCCACCCGCTCCATTGCGCCACTCCATTGCGCCAGATCAAGCGTATGGCTTTTAGTGATGCAAAGGAACTTGCACCGGCATACACTAGTCAGTGTCCATACATCAGGCGATGCGAATTATACATGAATAACACTCTTTACAGACTCCACCAGAACAAAACGCGTATTGCCCGTGTGTTGTTGGTATTGTTTGTGATGGCGTGGGTGAACCTGGTATATCAGGCGCCCGTACACGCTGCGATGAAATCCAATCTTGATATGCCCTGCCATTGTGTCATTGGGTTTTGCGATATTGTTTTAGGTATGCAAGATTTATCTGACGATGGTTTAGCAACAGTCTTGCCTGCTATGGCGGTACTTGCCATGGTGGTTCAAATCCAGCCTGTAATCAGCCTGTCGTCCAATGTGTCGCAACATGTGCAACGCGTACAACTTGTCTTTCAGCAAAGCAATCCACCTCCGCTCCGCCTTACTGGCATTTTACACATCTAATAGACCGTGATTTTTCTGGCAACACGTACTTCGGCTGCGTGTTTGTTTTGTTGTATGGAGAAATTACATGGTTGCGCATCTAAAAAATGTATTCAGTTACATATTAATTCAGTCAAGCCTTCAATCGGTTTGTTGCAAGATCGGTTGCCTAAATAAAACTATTGTGTGGATGCTCTTGTCACTTTTTTTTGCATCGTATGCATCAGCGGCGAGTTTGAGCTTGTTACAGGCGGAGCAGCTGGCTCTGTTATACGACCCGGTGTTAAAAGCGCAGGCGCAACAGCTTCAGTCCCTTGAACATGAAACTATGGCGGCAGATGTCTGGGAAGATCCGAATATACGAGTAGGTATTATGGATGTACCTACAAAAAATTTTGATTTGAATGCCGATCCAGAAACCGAATTATTACTGGGCTACCAGCAAATGTTGCCGCGTGGCAACAGCAACCATGTAATGGTTAAAAAGAAACAGGCGCAACAAAAACAACAAACGGCCAATATAAATTTGCGTCAACGCGAAGTCAAAATGAACGCACGCAAAGCATGGCTTGATCTTTACGAACAGCAACAAACAGAAAGTATTCTGCTTTCAAGT
>JANOOU010000056.1:0-12515 GCA_031421475.1 Gammaproteobacteria bacterium
GTTGACCTCTCGAGTGATCAGTGCGTCCAGCCAGCCTTCGATATCGTCGCTGGCACGTTGTAAGAATTCAGCATCCTTATAAATGTTGGCGATCAGCACCACACCCTGCAAACGTGCCAGCAAATCCAGCGCCAGCTGATCAGCTCGCTGCTCGGCAATACCTAATGCCGCAAATTGCGAGGCACTCCAGTGGCGTAACAAATCGAATACCGAGGTCATGCGTAACCGCGATCCGTCCTGGCCGGGTGATTTGCATAACTCGGTACTGAGCGAACCGATTGGGCAACCATATTGCAACACCTGATCCGTATGTTGCTGCGGCACACGTGCAAACGCGAGTAAACGCGCACGCGGATCCGCTATCGATTCTGTGCAGGCACTGAGAATTTGGTCAAAGCCATCAACCCGCGACTCCACCACGGCATCGAGTATGTCTTCCTTGGTTTTGAAATAATAATAAAAATTGCCGCGCGGCAAACCGGTGGCATCGGAGATATCACTGAACGAGGTCTGGTTATAACCACGCACATAAAAAAGCCGGTCAGCGGCCTCAATGATGCGTTGGCGATTGGTGGTACCCTTGGTGCCCATAAAAATACATAAACCCTGACGTGAACCAAAAACCCGTTTCTGGTAACTTAGACAATCGTATGATTCTAGCACCTGGATTTCAATCACCCAAATGAACGCCCTGACGATTCGCAAGCTCTGTAAAACCTATAAAACCGGCACCCAGGCCTTAATGGGTGTGGATTTAACCGTACGCGAGGGCGAGTTTTTTGCGCTGCTGGGGCCTAACGGCGCCGGCAAATCGACCGCCATCGGTATCGTTGCCGGGCTGATTAACAAGACCGCCGGTAGCGTTAAAATCTTTGATTACGACATCGACACGCAGTTGTCGGCTGCCAAATCCTGTTTGGGCCTGGTACCGCAGGAGTTCAATTTCAATATGTTTGAGCCGGTGGAAGAGATACTCATCAACCAGGCTGGCTATTACGGTATCCCTCGTGCTGAAGCACGCGTACGTGCTGAAAAATATTTACGCCAGTTGGAACTGTGGGACAAACGTCGCGAGATGGCGCGTGAATTATCCGGCGGCATGAAACGCCGGTTGATGATTGCACGTGCACTGGTGCATGAACCGCGTTTGTTAATACTCGATGAACCCACCGCCGGTGTTGATATCGAAATCCGCCGTTCGATGTGGCAATTTCTGCGCGATATCAACCGCCAGGGCACCAGTATTATTCTCACCACGCATTATCTGGAAGAGGCCGAAAACCTGTGCAGCAACATCGCCATTATTGACCACGGCTGCACCATCGAACACACCAGCATGCGTGATTTACTCAGCCGGCTCAATATGGAAACTTTTGTACTCTATCTCGCCGATCATGTTAACCAGCTGCCGCTGTGCATACCGGGTTGTGACATTCGCCCTATTGATGACCATACGCTGGAAGTCGATGTGCGGCGCGGCACCGGTATTAACCCTGTGTTTGAAACACTTTCAAAATACAATATTCAGGTAACAGGCATGCGCAATAAAAGTAACCGGCTGGAACAGTTGTTTGTGCATCTGGTAGAGAAAAACCGGAATAATCCGGCGTTGCAGCAGTCGTTACAACAAACTTTACACAACAACACAAGTAACGCCACAACATGACATTCCAACAACAACTCACCGCCTTCAAAACCATCGTCATCAAAGAATACCTGCGCTTTATTCGCATCTGGATTCAAACCGTATTACCACCGGCGATTACCACGGCGTTGTATTTTGTAATCTTCGGTGAATTAATTGGCAGCCAGATCGACAATATTGGTGGTTACCGGTACATGGATTACATCGTACCCGGTTTGATTTTACTGGCGGTTATCAGCAATGCCTACGCCAATGTGGTGTCATCGTTTTACAGCAGTAAATTTCAGCGCAGCGTGGAGGAACTGCTGGTATCGCCGGTTCCCAATGCCTGGATACTGGCGGGGTTTGTCACCGGTGGTTTGATGCGCGGGCTGGTAGTCGGTTTGGTCGTAACGGTGGTCGCTATGTTCTTTACCGATATTCCGTTTTATAACCCTATTATTAGTATTGCGGTACTGATACTCACCGCCTTGCTGTTTTCGCTGGCCGGATTTATTAATGCGGTATATGCCAAAAGCTTTGATGATATTTCTGTTATTCCCACCTTCGTACTCACACCCTTAACCTATCTGGGTGGTATTTTTTATTCTATTGATATGCTGCCAGCGTTTTGGCAGCAGGTGTCGCTGGTGAACCCCATACTCTATATGATTAATGCATTTCGTTATGGCTTGCTGGGGATTTCAGACACGCACTTGCTGGTCTCGTTCGGCATTATCATCGGCTTTATTGTTATCTTATTTGCCTTTGCACTGCGCCTGCTGAACCGAGGCACTGGCATTAAAAATTAACATCTGTTTATACACCAATACTTCAAACTTAAAAGCCTGATATGTTAACCACCATCTCCGCCTTATTTGGACATGAGTAATGGATCGGCCGGCTACGCTCAAGGCATCAGACTGGTTTGTAATGATTGCATCCACGCTGGTGTTTTTTGCTGCCTGTACAGGCTTGGCCATCTGGCTGACCTGGGAAGACATCAACAGCAATTTCCGCCGCAATCAACCGGTTATTCACGCCACACTGAGCCAACGTTTAAATAATCTCGACGCCGCGCTGGTTTCACTGGTAGGCCAAGTTCACGGCAATACCCATACGCCGGAACGCATCTCGCGTTTTGCCAATAACATCGTGCAGCAATTCAGCTATCTGCAAACGGTCATTATCGTCAAACAAATCAACGACGAAACCCGCCCCGGTTATGAAACCACCAAGCGCCAAAGCGGGAATGCACAATTCACTCTCAAACAACTTAACAGCAAATCCGTGTTCGCCCAGGTGACCGAACGCGATGCGTATTACCCCATCGACATGATCGAGCCCATGACGCCGGGCAACGCACGACTCAGCGGCCTCGACCTGCGCAGCCTGCCCGAACTGGATACTTTAATTAACACGGCCATTAGCACCGGCCATATCCGTGCCAGCCGCACCCTGTATTTTATGGGTGACAGCCAGCCCAGTTACTTCATAGCGAAAGTCATCTACAACCACGCCTACACGCTGGATCCATCCACTGCCGGCAGTCAGGACATTGCGGGCCTGGCCTTGCTGCAAATAGACAGCAGCAAGCTACTGCCCGAACTCATCCAGGACCCACATTATCAACTCCGTTTAACGGCAGCGGATGACAACCAGCCCCTGCTCAGTATTCAGGCCGCCCCGCAGCAAATGATGATCCCGCGGCAGTCCGGCATCAGCCAAAAGCTCGTAGCCCACGATCAGGAATGGCGTTATACCCTGAGTTATCAACTGAGCCTTGCGGATTTTGCCAATCGCAATCTGGCACTGGCCGCCGCCCTGGCCTTGTTGCTCAGCCTGGGCTTCGCCGTCACGTATCGCATCATTCGCCTCAGTTCCTTACATCATCAACACACCCAAAATTTATTATTCGAGCAACGCGAAAAAGCCCGTGTGGCTCTGGAATCAATTCAGGATGCCGTAGTAATTACCACACCGCACGGACAAATCGACTTTATTAATCCGGCGGCCGAACTGCTGCTCGGGCAAGCCAGCAAACAGGTGCTGTGGAAAAATTTTGCCCAGTGCTTCACGCTGGTGAGCGAAGACGACATCGATATCAACCGTGATCCGGTGCAACTGTGCCTGCACAGCGACACCGCCCGTTATCAATCTGACAGCGATGTCTTGCTATTACAAAATGGCATACCCGTATCGCTGCATACCAGCGCCGTGGCCATTCGCGATAGCCAGGGTGAGATCAGCGGTGTGGTGCTGGTATTGCGTGATATCAGCAATAGCCGCCGGTTGGCAAAAAAAATGTCGTATGAAGCGACCCACGATCAACTCACCGGCCTGATCAACCGCCGCGGCTTTGAGCAATCGCTGGGCGACGCACTGGATGGTTACCGCCGGCATGGCAGCCAGCATGTGTTGTGTTATCTCGATCTGGACGAATTTAAACCGGTAAACGATGCCTGCGGCCATCAGGCCGGTGATGAATTGCTGAAACTGATTACCGCCCACATCAAAACCCATATTCGCCGCAACGATGTACTGGCCCGCGTCGGCGGCGATGAGTTTGCCTTGTTATTAAACGATTGCCCGGTGAGCCATGCCAGTGAAATCGCCGAAAAAATTCGCGTAGAAGTACGCAACACCAAATTCTTTTGGAACGATAAATTATTCAGTGTGGGTGTCAGCATTGGTATGGTGGTTATTAATGAACACATGCAGGGCATAGCCGATGTGATTAACGCGGCAGACACCGCCTGTTACATGGCAAAAGACAATGGCCGTAATCAGGTTTGTGTTTTGCAACCCGATACCAACACCCACGAAACCAGTGTCAGCCAGTGGCCGGAACGGTTACGCAACGCCTTGAGCAACAACCAGTTCACGCTGCTGACACAAGTTATCGTGCCTTTAAATTCAGATAATTCACCCCCCATGCTGGAGTTTTTAATTCGCCTCAAAACCAGTGCCGGACGGTTGGCGCCACCCAAGGCATTTTTGCCTGCGGCAGAACGCCATGAACTGATGTACGACATCGATTTGTGGGTGATTAACCAGGCCATGGCCATTATCAGTCGCCAGCAAAAAAACCAGTCTCCGCTGCTCTATGTCATCAATTTATCGGCACAATCACTCGCACACGATGACCTGGGCCGGGTGATTGAACAGGCCCTGCGCCGCCACCAGATTAACGCCAACCAGTTGTGTTTTGAAACCACCGAAACCGCCGTTATCAGCCACCACGAAAAAGCGCTGCATTTGATTAATCATTTACGCAGCCTGGGTTGCCATTTCGCCATCGATAACTTTGGCGCCGGCTTAAGCTCCATCAACCATCTCAAAAAATTACCCGTTGATTTCGTCAAAATCGACGGCAACCTGATTCGCAACATGCGTTATGACGTGATTGATAAATCCATGGTGCGCACCATCAGCCATATCGGCCATCTTTTAAATTTTAAGATTATTGCAGTGTGGGTGGAAGATGCGATCACACTGAACATGCTCAACGACCTGGGTGTGGATTACGCGCAGGGTTTTCACATCAGCAAACCGGATGATGAATTTACCAGCGCGCCTAACGGGGGTTAGTGGCACGTTAAAAAAAACAAAAGAATATTCATATGGCAAGATTCCACGAAAGCAGATGGCGGCATTTGCGGCTAAAAGCGCAATTACGCTGACGCCCACGCTTGCAAGAGATGCCACCAAAACCATCAACGCCTTTCCCGAACTGACCCGGCTAGAAACCCGCATTCAGGCCTACATCCCAGTCGGCCCGCACGGCTCCAAACCCGAACTAAACGCCTTACGTCAAATTTATAGCGCAGGCTTACACCCGTCAGGCGGATCCCTGTAAAATTCGCCGGAACTCGACACATTGACTGACATTCGGGGTTTTTTTAAGGCCGGAAAAGCAAATTGAGCGTAACGCAGGTATAGTACCCGGCCCTTCCATATTGCGCTTGATGGGAAAAATAATGACTGGAGTAACACCAACCATGTTGTGGCCAAACCCTGCTGTTTTAACAGCCCGGAAACCATTATTGATACTGCCACTTCACCTGCCAGCAGGAATGGGAACGCCCTAAACCATGGATAATTCCGATAATAAAGACAACTCCACCGTCATTAAACCGCGCGCCGTTGACCCTACAGGTAAACCGATTCCGCCCGCTGCGCAAGACAACGCCACCGTCATTAAAAAAACCGGCCCCAGCCTCGATACCGGCCAGGCCCACGCCCTGACACAAATTGGCAAATCCTTTCAACCCGGCAATAGCAGTACCGGTTTTGACAAGGCCCGTCAGGCCGCCAATACGGCTCTGGCCAGCAACAAAATTATTCTGAATAACCGTTTTGTGCTGGACTCCATCATCAGTGGCGGCGGCATGGGAACGGTGTACAAGGCCCGCGATTTACGCAAGGTGGAGGCGAATGATGCCAACCCTTATATCGCCGTAAAAGTTTTGAATCAGGATTTTAAAAATCACCCGAACGCCTTTGTTACCTTGCAGCGCGAAGCCAGCCGCTCGCAAGTGCTGGCGCACCCCAACATCGTCCAGGTACACGATTTCGATCGTGACGGCGACGTGATTTATATGACCATGCAATTGCTGGAAGGCAGGGATCTTGAGGCGCATATCAAGGCGCACGCGAATCGCGGTGTGCCGACCGACGAGGCGCTGCGCATCATCAAGGAATACTGCGCCGCGCTGATCTATGCACATGACAAAAATATCGTTCATTCCGATTTAAAACCCGGCAATATCTTTATCACCCAGCAGGGCGCCAAAGTACTGGATTTTGGCATCGCGCGCCTCAGCGCAGGCACCCAGGCACAGGATAGCTTTGATGCGGGAAGTCTCGGCGCATTAACACCCGCTTATGCCAGCCTGGAAATGTTCAATGGCGAAGAACCTGATCAAAGCGACGATGTGTACGCCGTGGCCGTCATCGCCTATGAACTCTTCAGCGGCAAACACCCCTATCAGCGTAAATCGGCACCGGATGCCCTAAAACAAAATCTAAAACCGGAACGTATCGCCACCCTCAGCAAGCGCCAATGGCAGGCGCTGGAAGCCGCATTAAAACTGCATCGTTCCGAACGTACTGCAACGGTTGCAGAATTTCTCAATCAGCTCACTTACACCCGTAAAAATTTAATACTGAAGCTGGCGGCGGTGGCATTGCTTATCATCACCGCGGTGTTGAGTTACTTCACATTCATCGCGCCCGATGAATTATCCAGCGCCATTGCCACCAACCTGAAAAAAGGCAGCCTTTGTTTTGAAACCCAAGACTTTGCCTGCAGCAAAGAAAGCGCTAACGCGGTTTTAAAAATGGACCCGAATAATAAAACAGCGAAGCAGCTCTATGAAACCTCCGCTGCGGCCTACCTGAAGACACAGGTAACATCAACCTTTGATGCGGCCCAGGTTTGTATTCAAGCCGGCAATATAGATTGCGCACGCGCCAACCTGTCGGCACTCAGCCAGCTTGCACCCAACTCTGATTTGCTGGGTACACTCGAAACAAAAATCCAGCTAAAAATCGCGCACACCACCGCCGAAGCCTGTTTTGCAGAAAAACGTTTTGACTGTGTACTGGAAAATACCGCCGCCATGTTACAACTCGAACCGGGCAATGAATTTGCGTCGGACCTGCGTAAAAAAGCCAGCGAGTTGCAAACACAGGATCAGGCCAGAAACACCGAAACACTCAAAAAATATAATGAAAGCATGACGGCTGCCGAAAAATGTTTCGCCAAAAACGATTACGATTGCAGCATGAAATACGCGCGGCAGGCGCTGACTCACAAACCGGGCGCGGCCGAGGCCGAAACGCTGTTTCAAAAATCGCTCTACGCACAAAGTCGTCAACAAGAAGCCATGACCATGGCCAAAAATGTTCTGCAACAGGGGGAGGTATGTCTTAAACAAAAAAACTATAGCTGCGCTATCGCAAAATCCGAGTCGGCTCTGGAATTTGTTCCCGGGCTGAAGGACGCCATCAAACTCAAACAGGATGCGCAACAGGAAGTTGCCAAATTAAAGCAATCTATCAAAATCGAATAACACACTAACGGAGTTATGTATGAAAATAAATGTATTGACCAAATTTACCCTGATTGTTGTCGCCATGGGGCTGTTGACCGGCTTCAATATGAAAGACATCGGCGATAAAGTAAAATCGGGCACAGACGATTGCGATAAAACCGACGACCCAAAAAAATGTAAAAAAGAGCAGCAACTTAAAACCGGCGTCAAAATAGTTGCCGTGGGGCTGGCCGCCAAGATTATCTATGACATGGTGATCGAATATCGCTCATCACAAACCAAAGAAGAAGATCAGGTGGTTCAGGATTACAAAAAGGCGCATAAAACCCTTCCTGCAGAACCGGAAGTACTGGAATACACCAGCAGCATTAAGCCCGGCGAAATCGTCAAGGCCGGCAAAGAAGTATTAATCACTTCCAGCCTGGTTGTGGTACCGGGAGTCAAGTCTGCGGCGATTGATATTCAGGAACAAATTGATATTTACGATAACGAAAAAGATGGTCAGATGATGAAATCACTGATTAAACCTGTCAACGAAAAAACCAAAAAGAGTGGCGCGTTCAGTAATGAATTCAAGTTCACGCTGCCAGTAGGCATGCCGCAGGGTGTGTACCCTATTAAAACCCAGGTACTGGTAAACGGCAAAGCCGCCAAGCCTACCAGCAACAAAATGCAACTGGTGTTGCATGTTGATCAGCAGCAGCACTATACAATTGTTGCCATGAACCCTTAAAACTCATCACCGTAACGTCACTCTGCGGCCACGCTGTTTTCAACGTGGCCGCAACTCTATTTTCTATTTTCTATTTTCTATTTTCTATTTTCTATTTTCTATTTTCTATTTTCTATTTTCTTTGGGCCTTCGCGTCAAAGGTTTTGATTTTGAGTTTTTTAACAAGCTGTTAATTGTTTTTATACAACCTTGAAATCTGAATTTTCAGAAACAGGCAAACAGCGTTAATACAGCGGCTTTTCCACATAATATATTGGGTTCATTTTTTAATTAGTCGCCCCTGAATTATCCACAACCAATTAAAATATATAAATAAAAAATTTGTAAGATAATTTCGCCCAGATAAAATGAATCGGAACTTTCTGGCAGGCAAGCTTGGCGATCAGATTATTGCGCTGATGGCCGCCGCCGGTTTTAACTTTCACAAGTGGTTGCGGTGTTTTATTGCCTGGATTTTGGCTTGAGGTATACGAATAAAATTTATCTCGCTGGCGGGAAATCCGCTTCGATTGGCTTGGTTTTGAATATTTCAGTGACGACAAATATTCGTGATTTAATGAACACGTTGCGCGCCAGTGGCATTCATTCAATTTTAAAATTGCGATAACAGTCAGTACAGGTTGTCAGCAAATCTTTCACAGCAGTTACACGCAGACTCTGCCATAAAAATATCATATGATATTCACATTACAGATAGTTATTTATAACCCTGTTTATGCTACCGTAGTTGCTGCTATCTACTCGAATCAACAAACAACCTAGGTGTCTTTTTTTGCATCATGCACCTGGCTCAGGCATTCGATTGTTTGTCGATATGTGTTGCCTGCATAACAATTTGATCAAATCAACTCATGGAGTCTAGTTATGAAACCAACAAACCTCGCACAAAAACCGGTACGTCTGCTGCCCTTGTTAATGGGGCTCGCCCTGAGCACGCCGGTAGTTGCATTAAACTACAGTATTACCGATCTGGGCACACTAGGAGGCGCATCCAGCAATGCCACTGCCTTAAACGATAATGGTCAGGTGGTGGGCTACTCCAGTATCGCTGGCGATACGGTAACTCATGCGTTCCTTTACAGCTACGGAACCATGACCGATCTGGGAACACTGGGCGGCAGTTACAGCTCGGCCAATGATATTAACAACAGCGGCCAGGTGGTGGGCGGGGCCTATACCAGCAGCGGAGCCTATAATGCTTTCAGCTACAGCAATGGTGTAATGAGCAGCATCTACGGTGCCACTGACACCGGATCCTCGGCCAACGGTATCAACAATGATGGCGTCATAGTGGGGGGTGGTACATTGGGGTCGTTTATAGATAATGCAGGCGTGAAAACCCACCCATTCAGTGGCAGCGATATTAGTAACTATGCTACAGCCATTAATGATAACAACCAGACGGTGGGTGCTTTCGGGGATAGCGGCTTGATTGATCATGGTTATTTCTACAACAGTGATGGGACATCCACCTCACTGGGCTACTCTATTTCCCCAGCTGATATCAACAACCTTGGAGCGGTAGTCGGTTCTCTTGATCAATATTATTTCAATACTGCTTTTCTTTTCAGTGGCGGTGTCATGACAGATCTTGGCAACTTATATGGCCCCTTAATCATGGATCCCACATTCAGCAGTGCTTCTGCCATCAACGAACAAGGCTGGGTGGTGGGCTCCAGTCTGACTATGAATGACGGTAATCACGCCTTCCTCTACACTGATGGCAGCATGCTCGATCTTAACAGCTTGCTGTTACCAAACTCAGGTTGGGTATTAACGGATGCGCAGGATATTAATGAATCCGGTCAGATCGTGGGCACAGGAACAATCAACGGCCAAACCCATGCCTATCTCCTGACCTTAACTGCAGTGCCTGTTCCCGCATCGGTATGGCTGCTCGGCTCGGGTCTGGTGGGTTTAATTAGTGTGGCGCGGCGTAAAGCAGCTTAAATAGTCGCCCCTAAACTATCCACAACCAATTGAAATATATAAATAAAAATTTGTGAGATAATTTCGTCCAGATAAAGAGCGTTTCATCGCAAAATCTGGACGAAATGGCAGGTAAAAAAACAGGTTGTCAGCGTCACCCAATCCGCAGCAAGCCAATTTATTCTTATCCGCGATGATGGAGCAACTGAATCCCTCGCATCTGCTGCTGCAACAGGCCAAAAAGATTCCCTGGCAGATGCTCGAAACGGAATTTTCTGCGCTGTATGCCAAATGCGGCAAACCGGCCAAGCCGATTCGATTAATGGTTGGGCTATCCATCCTGAAGCATCTCGATAATCTTGGTAACGCAGCACTGATGCGCGCAGGGGAAACCAACTCCTATTCTCAAGCGTTTTATCGCGGATTTCGCGGCGTTAAGAGCGTGGGTGAAACGGCTATTCTGATACCGCAACATAAAGACAAAAATGCGGATGAGAAAGAACAGCAGAAACAAAGTGAACGCTTCCGCAAACGCGCAAGCATCGAGCCGGTTATTACTTGAAACCGCCGGTCACTTGAAAACAGATCATCGAATGAATCGAAACTTTCTGGTCGGCAAGCTTGGCGATCAGGTTACTGTGCTGCTGGCCGCCAGCCGGTTTTAACTTCCGCAAGTGGTTGCGGTGTTTTATGGCCTGGATTTTGGCTTGGGTTATACGAATAAAATTTAGCTCGCTGGCGGGTAATCCACTTCGGTTGGCTTGGGTTTGAATATTTCAGTGACGACTAATTAGACGCAGGACTTCCAGTGACCAAAATAATCATTCCACAATGGCTTATTTATTTACTCATCATTGTTGTACTACCAACAATTGCCTGTTCAGGCTACTACGCTGTCGGCGGGCTGGACATGAGTAACAGTGCCTGGGGCATTCCGGTTGCACTGGCTTACCCAACCGCAATCATTGGTGCCATAGGCTTCACTAACGTGCTGCTCACACGACGCTACACTAAATTAAAACTCTGGCTCTGGGGCCTGGTTACATTTTTATCTGTGCTTTTGCTTGTTATCACGCGGTTTTACTAAAGCGTTGGTGCGCATGGCGCACCCTACGGTAAGTGTTCACTTCCTTTTCAAAATATCTCCGTGTTTAGCTAGACCCAAGTTCATGAAAAGCACGTCATCCCCGACAACAGCATTCGGGAATGACGTAAAATTACCGTTAAATCCCTTTTCTGAACAAGTTTAGGCGAGCTGATTTGCGAGGCAGAATTTTTCAGCGCAAGGCGCCCACATATAAAAAACGAGGGCAGGGAATAACCTGGACTATTGCCCAGTTTTATCACGCAGCGATGGAAAATTCTGTCCGCAAAGCAGCCGCACATACCTTGTTCAGAGGTTCCTTATGCAAGCGCCATTTTTCCATCCCCCCGATTTTCGGCATCCGTGATACTTGCTGGAATTGTCTTAATGCAATCGTTTAATAACCGATATCGTCCCGCCGCCCTGGTTAGTGACGTAAAGGGTATCAGCAGATTCATCCAATGTTGCGGCGGCAGGCCCTGTGCCAACAGCAATATTCTGCACCACGCTGTTAGTTCGAAGCGATACGCTGGTAACCTGGTTTGAACCGGCAGTAACGGCAAAAGCCAGGCCGACATCTTCATGCAATACCAGACCCCTACCGACCTTGCCTATGTCAACTTCCGCAATGATGCGCGATTTATCCATGACCGATAAAATACCCAATGTTTCGTTTGTAGCGTAAACATTGCCGGTTTTACTAGAAACTTTTACATTCCAGGGACGGCCACCCACATCAAAACGTTTGAGGATTTTTCCTGTTTTTATATCCATACGATAAATTGAACCTTCACCGGTATTGGCAACATATAGCCAGCCCGTCTCTGGATCATACGCCACACCCCATGGTTCAATACCGACAGGTATAGTCTTGATCACCTTTTGGGTTTTAGTATCAATTACAGTAACGGTGTTACTGTATGTATTGGAAGTAAACACACGATGATTCTCGGTATCCATATCAATACCGTGCGGGCCATCACCAACAGCAACTTCGCCGATAACTGCATTGGTATCACCATTTAAAATCACCAGCGAATCCGAACCTCTGTTTACGGCATAAACAAGATTATTTTCGTCGTCAAC
>JANOOU010000057.1:0-4979 GCA_031421475.1 Gammaproteobacteria bacterium
ATTGATGAATGGGTACGCCATGACATAGAAACATTGATTCGGCAGGAATTAAGCCCGCAACAGGTCGCGGGTTATCTTGAGCGAGATCAGAAACTGTCGCTCCACCACGAAACCATCTACCAACTGATATATGCGGACAAAGCGGCAGGCGGTGATTTATACCAGCACTTGAGAATTGCCAGTAAACCGTATCGCAAGCGATACGGCAACTACGACAGGCGCGGGAAAATACCGAATCGCCGTGGCATAGAAGAGCGGCCCGCCATCGTTGAAAATCGCAGTCGAGTGGGGGATTGGGAAGGCGATACTATTATTGGCAAAGGCAAGCGCAGCGCATTATTGACATTATTGGAACGTAAAACGCTCTATACAATCATCGTGAAACTGACAGGTAAAAATGCCGAACAATTAGCCGATGCCGCAATCGGCGCAATGCAGCACCTTAAAGACAAGGTCAAAACCATTGAACGAGTTTTTACACTGACCCCAAATACCTTTATTTCTGATAAATACGCCAGTGACCTACAGGCGTAGTTAGATAAAGATTACCGGCAACTAACCCCATAACTAGACAAATACGCACGCAGGCTTAACATCAGATATATGTCAATAACAAAAATAACTGATGGATAATTAAACACCAGGTTAAATTCATTAATGTAATTATATTTTAAATAAAACACAAAGCAGGCACCTACAAATAAAGCGAACAAGCCAGCATTCCTTAAATAATTACGCTCTGATAATATTTTTGAAAAAATCATCGATGTAAGTGGAGTGTGTAGAACAATAGAAATTGTCCTTATAATCATTAGACCTGATGCGGCTACAACGACATTAATTCTTAATATTCTTTCGAGAGTTACTGAACTTGACAGCTGAAAATAATAATCAATGCTCGAAAGCACCAGCGCGAGCACAATAGTATTCAGACACAGCCATATAAATCCACTCAATAAACCGCATACGCCATTATTTGACCACGGGAATAGTTCCCTATGAGTTACCATATATTTCGAAACGAATTGCATATTACCCCCTAATACCAAATTACATATTAATGTTATAAAGATAAATCATACTTTCATATCCTGTTACATCGATTAAGTTACAGCTAGACTCTAACTACCGATCTATTATGAGATCAAATCCATAGCCAATTAATACAGGGATAAAGAAAAATCCTGAAAATACCAGTAGTGTTATTAAATAAACACCGGGATTTAAAATCTTCCAACCATTCATACCATAACTTGCCATGTATATTGAAAAAACGAATGCAATAGCTGATGGGACAAGACTCAATATTAGAAATAATTTTCTGTTCATATAGATGTCATGTGGAACTTGAAACAGAAGAAATACCAAGCAAGACAACAATGCTAGTACGAGAATAAACGCAAGAGGGTTTGAACTTGTGTCTCGCAGGACATATTCTGTTACCGATTCGAATAATCGTTCGAATAATCGCATAATTAAGACTTCCAATAATATAATTAAAGTTGTACTTCCAGTTAACAAAGCTACTTCTATTGCTCATGCTTGGTGCCAGAGCAGAGAATAACTAATGACGCCGGAGGCCAGATTACCCCTAGTTTAACGGACAATCCAATTCGGTAACAATACCCATGGGATCGAACCGCGAGAAAAACATATCCATAACTCATAAGATCTCAAACACAGGCGGGTGAGCTACTCTAAACACATTACGCAAATACTAAGCAATGGGCACAGGGACTGGCGGCGTATTGGTATGGGTGTCTTGAGAAGTTCAGACTCGATCTGACAGTTGCCGGATTTTCAGGCTGTAACTATCAGGTCAGTCTGAACTTCTACACGTCAGGAAATTCCGCATTCATACCACCACTGCCTTTGTGTGACAGGCCTCGGGAATTATAAATTTCAACGAGTCCTCTTGATCTCGATTCTTGAATCCTTTTAGTCATAACTAAAAAATATTTCTGACGACGGCAACTGCGCCATCTTTCATTAAAATATACAGCGAGCTTTCACACACACTAAGGCCAATGGGATTTGAAATCACACCCGGCAACGCACCTTCGGAAAATCCTGCCGTTCCTTTTTTCCCGACAAAAGTACTGACCGTTCCATCCTGAGCTATTTTACGCACAATGTTATTTTTGCTTTCGGTGACATAAAGATTCCCGAGATCGTCAAGTGCTAGATTTCGTGGTATTTCGAATTCAACCGACCCAGCCACTGTTGTAACCACGCCTTCGGGAGTGATTTTTTTTATGAGATTATAATCAACCACATAAATATTATTAAACTGATCAACCACCATTTCCACAATGATATGAAATTTAGCATTTTTGCCAACCCCGTCTTCACTGACATCTTCGTATATATTTGGGTTTCCGGCAATGAACTGCAGATCCGCAGAAAATAATTTTTTAGGCTTTACTTTGAAAACAGATTTATAATTTGCTGCGTACATCTGATTGTCTTTACCGAAAGCGATACGACTTAGATCTTCGGACTTTCCGGTGATTTTTTCCTTTTTTCCGCCATCTGCAACTTTATAAATATTGTAATGACTTCTATTTTGAGAAATAGCGTCAAAAAAATTATTTACTGATTTTGGCATCAACGAATATCCACTTCCACCACCACTTGAAAATGTAGAGCGAGTTGGAGCATCAGTGACATAAATATTTCCGTTAGCATTGACTATAATTTTACCGAGCTCATAAAAATCTTGATCGTATTTCTCAGTCATACCTGAAGAATTTATTTTAAAGATTGTCTTGTGATGCGCGATATAAACTGTTTCGTGTGGGCCGCATGCGATACTTGCTCTAGTATGAATTTCTGGATTTCTTTGCCCGGCTTTATAATTGATCCCGTATCTGGCTCCCCCAGCGACAGTCGTGACTTTTCCATCTGCAGTCATTTTGAGAATGGAATTATTATTTGCGTCCGCGATAAAAATATTTCCATCTGCGGCAGCCGTCAGGGCGAGCGATCTGTCAACATCTACATCTCCTTGCACAATATTTTTTGCAATGGTTGTCACGACTCCATCAGGGGTGATTTTACGAATCACATCGTTATTGTTGTTATCATCGTCATTATCGTCGTCGTCGTCATCGGTATCGTCTTTATCGTGAACGAAAATGTTTCCAGCTTTATCCACAGTTAAGCTGCCAGGTATTTTAAAAATGACTTCTTTTTCTTCTTCTTTATGGTCTCCATTGTCGCTTCCGGCAAGTGTAATGACAGATCCATCCGGTGATACTTTACGAATGCTATACCAATCAGATACGTATATATTCCCGTTGGCGTCAGCCGTGATTCCGGTTATTGAAACAAACCGTGCGGTGGTACTTAAACCATCGACACTTTCAAACACAGTGGTATCATTTATTCCTGAAAACGTACTGATGGCACCGTCTGGAGTTATTTTTCGAACATAAGTATCATGGCCTAGATAAAGATTGTTTTTTCCATCAATCGTTAAATATTTTGGATTAAACAACTGCGCTTGCTGACCCACCCCATCTTTGTAGCCAAAATGTCCGTTACCAACAAAAGTTGTCACCGTTCCGTCTGGGGTGATTTTACGTATCATATGGTTAGCTGAATCAGCGACAAATAAATTTCCCGAGGTGTCGATGACGATCCCTCGAGGTTCAGTGAAACTAGCAGCCTCACCTTTTCCGTTTTTTGAACCATAGACGCCAGACTTTCCGGCCAGAGTACTAACGACACCTTGCGGAGTGATCTTACGGATAGTGTTGTTGCCACCTATTTCACGACTGCCGGTATCAGATATAAAAATATTACCATGAGAATCGACGGCAATTCCTTCTGGGGTTCCGAAGCTTGCTATATCAACGGGCCCGTCAAGACTTCCTGCGCCTGTAGTCATACCTGAAAAAAGAAAAAGCTCTGGTTTTTTTAAATTGTCCGCACTCACCGTTAGACTCCCGTCCAATAAAATAAAAATTAAAAGAAATAGTTGCTTCATTACTAGTGTCCGGTTAAAAATCTATTATATTCACCAAAGTCGGCCGTCATAACAAAACCTCCGACGTACGTTGCCTTCAAATCGGGGTGTAAATCCAGGGTCCATCACTGGATTGGATGTCCTGATGATGGCATCGCTTTGTTGTGGTGTGACCAGGTATGAAGAAAAGCAGACATGTCATCGGAATCCCTTACATTTTATACTTTATTCAGTAAGTTTTACCGGCCATCTGGGCGTTTTTATAATCGAGTCTAACTCAATTGACTTGCAGCACGCCATGATACATGACTTATGGATCAACTTTAAACTTTTTCAACTCAATAAATTCTTTAGGGGTTTTCGCATCTTTCGGTTTGGTATCGTTGTAAATACGAATTTTCATATTGGCTCTAGGAACTTGCGCATCAAATTCAATAAACACTTTTTCGCCCTGTACGCCGAGTTTTTCAAAGGCTTCCATTAATTCAACGGGTTCAAAGTCGATGACGTAAACAAACCACTCATCTTGTGTGACTTGCGCTCTAAATGCTAAACGTGATGGTAGCGGCTTGGGTGTATTGGTTAGCTCATCGTTAAAACGGGTAGGAATGTCATAGCTTTCGCCATTCAGAAACCCAGCTGACATTTCAGGGTCAGTAGCATTTTTTCCTTCCTTGTAAACCGGCGCCCACTTGTATAAATTCCGGTAGCGCGCCCAGATACCGATAGGTGCACCATGGGTTTTAATATGGGCTAACTGTTCTGGCGTTACGTTTGCGGCGAGTGTACTGTCCACATAATCAGTACTTTGTTCTTTGGATTCGAAAGGGAGATCAAAGGCAGCACTAGGTGACTTTTCTATTTTTTGAGCCTGGCCAAAAAATATCTCAGTAGTACGCGGACCTTTCAACCAAACTGATATTGCTCCGCCAGGTGCTATACCCAACAAAAAGCTGGAGTAATTTCTTTCGTCGGGCGCTTCCTGCAACTGCTGTTGAAATTTGGCCAG
>JANOOU010000058.1:0-4955 GCA_031421475.1 Gammaproteobacteria bacterium
AACAACTTCAGCCATAGCCGCTGGAGCTGGGGCTGGCTCTATGGCGAAAGCGAGCAAATCGATCGCATCAATGTGCTAGAACAGCTCACTTACATGCGCGGCCTCAATGCCAATATGCGTATCGGTGAACACGTCAGTCTCATGCCCTCCCTGCAACAACAAACCACGCAATTTTCATTTGATGGCAGCGAATCTGATACACAAATAGCCAGCCTCAGCAGCCAGTTTTTGGTGCAAGACTCGTGGAATGGCAGCCTGATGTTTAACAAAGCGCTCACCACCAGCAATTCCACCTTCCCAATGGATAGCACCACCGACACCGTCGCCCTGCAATTCACCTGGAACTGGATACTGCCGAAAAACAACCACCTGGGTTTTGATGTGATATTGAGCGGCAGCTGGCAGAAACTGGAAGATGCCATCACCGTGAGCAACAACCAAGAAACCTATCAGGTGTTTTTGAGCCTGGCGATGAAACTGCCGATGAGTTCGGCGCAATAGGGCCGCCCTTGTAGTTGCTCTGCTTTATTTGCTTTATCAGAAGGATGAGTACAATGAAAAAAATACTTGGTTTGATTTCCAGCCTGTTACTCGCGTTGTTTCTGTCGGACAGCTTTGCTGTCACCGGCAGTGTTGCGCCAACAACTGTCACGTATGTGGCAGGCAGCAACGCCAGCATTGTGCTCACCTGGTCGTTCACGACTGCCAACAATGGTGGTGGCACCATTTCTTCACCCAATGGCGTTTTTAGCACTGACAACACCACTCTCACGGGTGGCGCGACCAATACGCCTGCCACCCCCATCAGTAACAGCGGCAGCGCACTCAGCGTCAACACCACCCTTAACAACGACCCCAGCTCCATCACGGAAGTCGTCACCATTCCCGCCTCGGTGATGAACTTCGCGATGAACAATAACCTCAACACTATTTATTACTCGCGTAATTTCTTTGCCAGCATTGAAAGCAGTTACACCAACACCCGGTTTATACAGATCAACCTGACATACCCCGTACCCACCCTTACCGTATCACCCGGTACCATTAACTATGTACCGGGCAGCAACGCTTTACTCAGTCTTCTCTGGAACATTACAACGTATGGAGATGGCAACAACCGCAGCCTCCCCTCGTCAGCAGGCGTTTTTAGTGCCACATCCTACATTGGCCAAACATCCCTGGGCACTCTCAACACAACCTTGAACACGCCTGCTTTGCCAGACACGGGAACCGTTTCAACCATCGAAAATTTGCTCATTCCACAAACCGTTCTGGATGCGGCGCAGGCTACAGGCCTGACCAGCATTTATTTTATACGAAGCTTTTTCGATAACCCCTGTGCACCCACGGCTTCCTGCCCTTACGGCACCAATGCCAGCTCGGTGCGCATTAACCTGGTTGCGCCCAATCCCAATGCGGCACTGGCGCTATCCCGCGTTGCATTGCGTTTTTCCGACAACACCTCGGTAAAAGTCATCCAACCCAACACCAGCTTAATGGCGCTGGCCGACATCAGCTACACCGGCTCTGGTTTACTGAATGCCATGTGGGAAATTGCCGAACCGGTGAGCACCCTGGGCCAGCCGGTGTTTGTACCTATACAACCGGTGCGCCAGTTTCTGGTGGCCGGTGGCCGCGTTTATTTGCAAACACCGCCGCTGCCAACACAACAACAGGGCTTGCATGTTGTGCGTTTGACAATTAACCAACCTATACCGGGTTTCACCCTGCCGATCTTGCAATACGCGGTTAATCCCGATGGCGATGTAGCGGGCGCACTGGTTTTACCGCCGGTACGCATCAACTCACCGCCTGATAACGCGCTGCTGGCGCGCGATACACAATTCAACTGGCAAGCGGTGAAAGGTGCGCGTGCCTACCAACTGGAATTATTTCTGCCCGAGCAATCCGGCCTGAAACCCGATGACGCCGCCATAACCAAACACACCCCGGCTACCGGCGTAATGGTGCCTGCAAAGAAAAATACCCTGTCGCTAGGTGAATTATCGCGCAACAAGTTGCGCCCCAACACCACCTATTACTGGCGCATTCTTGCCATCGGCGACGGTGGACAAATATTGTCTGCCAGCGCGTTACGGGAAATCCGTATTCCATAATGGTGGGCGCGGGCATTCCCGCGAGCGGAGCCGGGTAGGGTGCCAGAACACAACTTTGGGCGCAGCGCATCCACCCTGCATTCATAATTTTTTTGACTTAAGCAGAACTTGCCTCATGAAAAGAAAAAAACAAATGCTTTTAGTCATCCCTCGTGGACATGGCCCGCTCCTGTAAAATATGACTGACAACCCAGAACAACACGCCATTGAGTTATTGCAGCAAATCAGCCAGCAAAAACAGCACGCCCTGAAGTCATTTTATGAATTGTTCGAAACCCGTGTTTATCACTACGCATTCAGTCGTTTGAACGATCCCTTTGATGCCGCCGACACACTGAACGAGGTGATGATGGAAGTGTGGAAATACGCCAGCCGGTTTGAAGGCCGATCGAAAGTATCTACCTGGCTGCTGGGCATTACAAAACACAAGGTATACGACCGCTTGCGTAAACGCGGCCCTAGCCAGAAACACGATGACATTGAAGATCACAGCGACCACTTAACCGATAACGCCCTGCCGATGGAACGGGTGCTCAGTGCCGCGCAGGATGCCGATTTAATACAACGCTGCTTACAAGGTATGAACCCGGTGCATCGTGAAGTATTACATCTGGCATTTTTTGAGGATCTGCCCTACCAGGAAATAGCCCGCATCGCCCAATGCCCGGAAGGCACTGTAAAAACCCGCGTTTTTCACGCCAAGATAGCCCTGAAAAACTGCCTTGCCAAAGCCACTGCTGACTGGGAACTGAATGTATGAGTACTCACGATAAAAACCCGAACCTGCCCTGGTATGTCAACAACAGCCTCAGCGCTGCCGAACGCCAGGCCCTGGAAACACAGTTAACGCAGGATGCCGAGTTAAAACTTGAAGTGGAATTTTTACAACAGATTCGGCAACAGGTGAAAAAACCGCCCGGCGCCACACCCGGTGAACTGGGCTGGCAAAAACTGCAACGCCAGATTAATCGCACGCCGGTAAAAACAAACCGTCGCTGGCAGGGTTTTGCCATCGCCGCGAGTTTGATGTTAATGGTGCAGGGCGCGATGATTTTTAATTTACTGCAAACTGAAGATAATTACGCCCCCTTGTCCGGCCTTACCCAACAGCAACCCACCTTGCAAATACGTTTTAATCCAGACATTCGCGAAGCCGACATGCGCCAATTGTTACGCGACATCCAGGGCCAGATACTCGATGGCCCGTCGGCTAACAACCTGTATCGTGTGCGTCTGGAAAATCCGGAACAGATTGCGCACTATATCGAAACATTGCGAGCCAGTAGCCTGGTTGAGCACGTCGCGCAGGATTGAACATTGTTGAGGTGTCTTCATGCGCACAAACCCGTCTGATGGCAACATTATTAAGTTGTACCCTTACGTAGAGTGCGCCCTGCGCACCCTATAACAGCGTAAATTTTTCTTAACTATTCATTCGTAATAGCGAGCCAAAGCGGGCTCGCCCCTTTTCAATCACAGAAGCGATTAAAAAAGGGCTGCACATCCTTACTATTCCAGGTGTTTCATCACGGATACTGGACACCAGTCTGTATTTTTCCTAGTATGCAACCACCATTTTGGATACCCCATTCAAAAAGCTGTGATTTCACACGAAAAGGAAACTCAAATGACAAAATCATTCGCGCTCGCACTTCTTTTATTTTTCGCTGCACCGATTGTTCCAATCACCGTATTGTCAGCTACAGATGATCAAACCACGCCCTACTCCATGACCATCAGTGGCGGTATCAGCTTGGGCAATTATGAAGCGGGCATGAACTGGGCAATTATAGAAATTTTCAGGCTTGCCAGAGAAAACAAAATTGATGCCAATGCAGGCAAGTTACTTTCCGTCACCGGCGCATCTGCCGGCAGCATTAATGCACTGGTATCGGCACTCCGATACTGCCAGGCAGAAGACAGCGGCACTTCGAGCATTCATGACAATCTGTTTTATAAAACCTGGATTGATGTCGGCTTTGATGGTTTGTTGCCCGCCAATGAAGCGGATTATGATACCGACATCAATTTAAAAAACATTTCCTTGCAAGATGGTGTTTTATCCCGCAAACCCTTTAACAAGGTGATTATGGCCATCAAGGATTACATAGAAAACATGCAGTACAGACCCGGCTGTACGGTTCGCATCGGCATGTCACTCACCCGTGAAAATGCCATCAAAACCCAGATTGCCAGTATTGACGTACTCACTCAGCGTTTCTTTGTACCACTTGAACTCACCATCGATGCCAACAACAAACCTGTATTCAAAAACTATAAAAGTATTTATCTAGAGTCAGGTGACTTTGGCAACATCGTTTATTTACCCGAAGAAAACAACCGTCTCTCGACTGATAGCGTCATTGCTACTGCACTCGCCTCCAGCGCATTTCCCGTTGCCTTTGGTCGCATTCAGCTGGAAGTTTGTGAACACAACAGCGAAAAAACGTCATCCACCTGCCCACAGGGTTTTGCTGCCAACAAGGTGATTTACGTCGATGGTGGCATTTTCGACAACATTCCTCTCAGCACAGCACGGATGCTCGCCGAAGACGAAAAAGATGTTAATGGCAAATTAAAAACATTGCCCTACAACAAACCACTTACCTATATTTACATGAGCCCCGGTAATTTACGCTTTGCAGACCAACGCACTCCAGGTGACAGCGAAGCCTTCACCAACAAAACCAGCAAGGAAAAATTGAGTTACGGCATTATGGATCAAATGAGATTCATTGATGACACCCTTAACATTGGCATGGGCAGCGAACTGTATTCCACCCTGAGAAGTTATGACTGGAATAATGTTTCACCCGATGAAACAGCCTTACAGAAGCG
>JANOOU010000059.1:0-3166 GCA_031421475.1 Gammaproteobacteria bacterium
GCCAACTGCAGCAGTTTAAAACAGGACATTATCTACGCCTGTGTTGAACAGTTGTGTATGCAACAAACCATTCACAATGCAAATGAATTTAATCAGGTACTGGATCTGGGACGCAGCCAGTTATTTGAGTCGGCGGAAAACCTTTGTCATTTGCTCACGCAAATTCTGAATGAATACCAGGCATTGCGAAAATCCTTTAAAAACCCGTCATTGCACTGGCTGGATTCCCTGAAAGACATGCAACAACAATTACAGCAGCTGATGCCGCCGAGTTTTTTACTCAACACGCCGCGTGAATGGCTGGAACATTTCCCCCGATTTCTGAAAGCCATGAGCAAACGTATCGATAAAATAAATGAAAATCAGGCGCGTGAACGTTTACAGCGCCTTGAAATTATTGCCTTGGTGGATGCCTGGTCACAACGACATCGACAATTACAGCAAAAACATCTGCGCTCTGCGCAACTCGATCATTACCGCTGGCTGATCGAGGAATACCGTGTATCCCTGTTTGCACAGGAATTAAAAACCAGCCTGCCGGTATCCGCCAAACGACTCCGGGAATACTGGATTAATATTAACGACGCCTGAGCCCTGGCTTTTTTATACAACTGTTTACATAGATCAATTTGTTGAATATATAAAAGCCTATACTGTTCCGACTTGCTACAGGTTTAAATATGCGCCCGTTATTTTTAATCATGCTGTTATTCACATCCTGTCAGCTCCATGCCGCTGACGGCGCCGCGCTGTATCGTTCGCACTGCTCTACCTGCCATGGGCTGGATGGCCAGGGCGGCGTGGGAATTCCGCTGGCGCTGGCAGCCTTTCAATCACAATCACCCGATGAATATTTGTCACGCACCATTCGTCATGGCAGGCCGGGCAGAATCATGCCCGCGTTCACCCAGTTATCGGATCTGGACATCAACAACATCATTAAACATATTCGCAGCTGGCAGCCAAAGATTAAACCGCCACCGTACAACAGCGACACGATTCCGGGCGATGCCATTCAGGGCAAAAAAATATTTGATCAGTATTGCAGTAACTGTCATGGCGCCAATGCCGTAGGCGGCCATGGCACCGGCGTCATGTTTTCACGGCCGCAAAATTTACCCATTATCCCGCCGGCACTGAACAACAGCGGTTTTCTTGCCGCTGCCAACGATGACATGCTGCGCAACATCATTCTACAAGGGCGCGAGCATACGCCTATGCCCTCCGCAAAATCGCTGGGTGTCACTCCACAGCAAGTCGACAACGTCATCCGCTATTTGCGCAGCCTGCAACCCGCTGCCATAACAGCCGTACAGCAGGAACCGGCCATACTGCAAGTCGACTCACCTTACAGTTATGAAGAAACCATCGCCAAGGTAAAGGCAGCCGCAGTCGGCATGAATTTTCGACTGATTCGAGATCAGGCGCTGGATGATGGATTGGTCCCCCAGGGCAGCGAAAGCAAGCGCCAGATGATGATTTATTTTTGCAATTTTAAGTTTCTATACGATGCTCTGGCCATTGATCCACGGGTTGGCCTGTTTTTGCCTTGTCGCGTGACTGTCATTGAAACCAAAGAGGGCCAGGTCAAGGTGATGAGCATTAATCCAAAACGCCTCAGCCATATTTTCAACAACACTGAACTCGATCAGGCCTGTGAAAGCATGCACAAGCTCTATCTGTCCATTCTCGAAGAAGCCACATTATGAACAGCCGCATTATTTTCATCTGTCTATTTCTTTTCTACAGCGGCGTGTTGTCGGCAGAACAACAACTTTTTATGGCACGTTCAAGCCAGGCATTTCCTGAAACCATGAGTCTGTTGCAGAGTGTTATTTCCAGTCATGGCTACACGGTTTCACGTGTCCAGCACGTTGACAAAGGCCTGACGTCCAGCGGCTTTAAAACTGATACCTATCGTATTGTATTTTTCGGCAACGCAGAGGAATTGCACCAATTGAGCGAACAGCATCCCGAACTGATTCCCTATCTGCCCCTGCAAATCGCCATTTTTGCCGAAGCTGACGAAACCGTGCTGGTTGCCTCGAATCCACAAGTGCTGGCTGAGCTCTATCCCGAACCCCGGCTGGGGCCGCTATTCAAACGCTGGCATGACGACATGGTCAACATCTTCCTGGCTGTGCAAAATCCTGATTGATGGCTATATTCAGACTGTCTCCTTCCTTTACACACTGAAGCCGATTTATGAGTAAACTTTCCAACAGCGAGTTACGTCGCCATTTACGCATCGGCCTGGCCATCGATATCGAACTCACGTTGCCGGAGCAGGGCGTTGTACAGGTACGCACCAAAAACATCAGTGATGGTGGATTGTTTCTGGTGGTTGAAAGCATTCAGCTGCCGGCTGTGGGTACAGAAGTAAAAGTGCGCCTAAAAAACCAACTCGGTGATGGCGAAGAACCACCGATCAACCGGGCTATGGTAGTACGCCATGAATCGGATGGTATTGGCCTGGAATTCATTGAGTAACTCCATTCTTTTTTTCTACTACTGCGCGTAGCCACCAAGACTATTTTTTTATCTTCCAAGAAACACGGGTTGTAGTTATGTCACTTGAAGATCGCATAGCCTTTTTTGGACAACAGCTATCAAGTCATATCCAGCAAAAAAGCAGCAGCGGCTGGCTCAATGAATTTATGCTGCGCCTCATCAGTGACGACATGTTTCGTATTCAGGCTTTACGCTTTATCGACACGCTGCCCACACTCGATGACAATCAACAACTGGCACAACATCTTCAGGAATACTTCAGCGAGCTGGAATTACCGCAATTCGCGGCCTGGGGATTACAGCATGCCGACACGCCCTGGGTCACTCGCATCGCTGCACCGACAGTACGCTACGCACTGCGCACACTGGCACGGCGTTTTATGGGTGGTAGTCATCACCATCATGCCCTAGCGACGGTGAGTGCGTTACGGCATCAAAATATGAATTTTTCACTGGACTTGCTGGGTGAAGCCAGTCTGAGTGAAGTTGAATGCGAACATTATCAACGCGATTACATAACCCTAATCGATGCGCTCGGCGAACCGCTGACACACTGGCCTGACAACACGCTGCTCGATCAGCACCATAGCCGCAGCTCGCCGCGATTAAATATCTCCATTAAATTGTCATCGTTATATTCACAAATAATGGCTGC
>JANOOU010000060.1:0-6453 GCA_031421475.1 Gammaproteobacteria bacterium
TTACCTGCTCATGGGGTGGATTTCCACTTTGAATTATTCAGATTTGCAGGCAACCATCCCAACTGCTGGCATGATTTGGTTAACAATAGGTGGAATCGCGTATACAGTTGGCATCATTTTTTATGTACTGGACAATCTGAAAAAACTTCGCCACGCGCATGGCATCTGGCATATGTTTGTTTTATCGGGTTCCATCTGCCATTTTATTTCTATTATTACATACGTCAGGTAATAAAACGGGTTGAGATGCTTCTGTCTTCTTGCATGGGTAATATTACCCGATGCAGAAGATCAAGCCGTCGAGGTAAATTAATCAGGCCAGCGCTTTTTGAATTAACGGAATAAGCGGCTGTGGTAATTTGATAGCGCCAGACAAGGCAAATTGCTGACCGCTTTCAGACATTTTTTTCCAGGTTTTTTGCACGATATCGATCCATTTTTCTTCGCTGTAGTCCGGGTGCTTGCCTGCGAACGCCAGCATATAGTGTTCAATAAAAACCAAGTCAACCACATCTTCAAGTAACTGGGTATCGGAGTTACTTTTGATGCCTTTTTTGCCCACCATTTGTTTGGCGCGTTCAATATCCGCGGCACCATAACCTGCCTGTGCCATCAACTCGCCCAGGGTATCAGCATGAAATTTATATAAATCGGTGCGCCACTTTAAATAGCCGATACGATCCATGGGGTAGGTATTGCGGGGTGATTTCCAGCGTTGTATGTGTTGTGAACGTATGGCTAATTTGCAGACATCATCCGCTGCCGGGGAAAAGCGTTGCAGCATGTCTGACATACGATGTGAGTAAATAAGTTCTTTGGGCCAGATATTGCCATTTTCATCGGCAACCTGATTGGGATCTTCGCTATTAGCGGCATCAACTAAGGTAACTGCCGTATGAAAATTATTTTGCGACATAATATTTCTCCAAGTACCTGCTAGCTATCGCATAACATGCCCGATCAAAATGACGACATGACCCGATCACCCGTAACACATTATTCAGTTTTAGTGTTATCACCACTTGTGTCGGCCATGTTCATTTGTTTGATTAAACGATAAGCCATCCATCCTAACACCATAACGGCCAGACTCAGCGATAACCACAGCAAGCCTTTTTTCCAGGGCAGACCCGGTGGCACCGGGTCTAATCGCTGGTTGCCACCCAGGCTAACAGCCGCACCGGTTTGGGCCGTATGTAAACCGTTTTCAATATCATTAGACATCAACATAAATGGTTGCATATCAAACTCTGCTGGATGTAAACCGTTATTACCATAGGCTATTTTAAAAGGTGTTTCACCGCGCGCTACAAATACAAGTTGTTGCGGCAACCAGCCAATATGCATATCGGGTAGACCACTACCGAGCCCACCACTGCCTTGATCCACTCGTAATAACCAGTAGCGATCATGACTGGTGACGATCAGGTCTGGATTATTTAATGGCTGATTGTTGCGCTGTAATTTATACAACAGCGCCGTATTAACAGGCCGCCAGATATCTTCATTACTCGCCCTGGATAATAAGGTGACGTTTACCAGTGTATTATTTTGTGGCAAATCAAATCGAATGCGCTGCATTGGAACATGCGCGCCCAGATCAAAAACATACTCGCCCGCCTGGTTTGTTGCAGCACCACGTATTTTTATCCAGTGCAAGGGTGTCGCAAGCTGTTTCGCAGCCAACTCAACCTGAATACCCGTCAGTTTTAATGCGGCTTGTGTAGTCGGCCAGGATAAACGTAAATATTTGGCCTGAGTTGGTGAAAAATCGATACGGTTTTGTAACAGGCTATGGCCATCATATTGCAAGCTGGCCAGGGGCGCATCCAACACAAGTAGTTCCCAGTTTTTTAAATCCTGACTGGATTCTATTGTTAATACACCTGCAAAACTTTCACTCGCCGTTGGCCAGGTCAGCTCCAATGCCTGCATCGCCTGGGCAAGCATGCTGGTATCGAGCAAGTATCCCGATAATTGCTCTAAGGATACAGGTTGCTTGCTGGCAATATCCAGCAGGGTGCCATTACTGGTTTTGATTTTTACACTTAACTGATCCAGACTTTCTTTTGATGCACTCTGTAATGGGAAATATACCAATGCCTGTAATACCGGCTGGCTGGCGTGGGTGAGTTGCTGCCGCAACATGTGCGGCACCATTTCGCCTTGTGCGTTAAACACACGTATATCCCCTAAATCATAGCGCGTGGTATTTTGGTAAATAGCCAGTGGCAGCTCCACTTGATACAGCGCTTCCTGTCCGCTGAAATCAAGCGCCATGCCGTAGGCAAAATCCTCCAGTCTGATGGGCCGATCAACAAGGTCCGTTTTTGCCGCATGCGCGGTTACAGCTGTAAACAACACATATATTAAACAAGCTGAAAGGCTTTTAATCATTTTTAATGCCTGCTTTAGCCGAAGGTATGGGTGCGATGTAACCCATGATCAACATCAGTATTGCCACGCCAATAAAGGAAATAATACGCGCTAAACTGCCAATACCGGATATGTCGATCGTAAACAGCTTGATCACCACGGCTGCCATGAGAACACCGCCTACTATCCATAGTTTACGCAAATGTTTTTGCGCAGAAAAACGCATAATGACCAAAGCCAGCACACTCCAGAAAATCGAAATGGATGCTTGCACCAATATTGAGTGCTTCATGGCGTAGATATCAAAAGGAACATCTGCCCAATAATGCAGCGTGCGCAATAAAACCGCATTCAGCCAGATAAATATCGCAACGCCGATGGCCACATACGGCCCATTAAACGACATCGAATCGAATATTTTTATTTTAAGCGTGCGAGCAGATACCAGCCAAAACGCCAACACAATGAAAATAAATAGCTGTGCAAGATCAAGCGGGTTCAGTAGCGGTAAATATTGAATCGGGAAAGGATTACCATCACTCGTGAAATTGCTGAACAGTGTCCACAACCAGAGATACAGTGCAACCGGCGCAACCGTCAAACCCAGATAGGTTGATAAATATTTATTCACCGGCCAGGCCATGCGTTTACCGTAAAGACTTAATCCGCCCACCATCAATCCCGGTACTATCGCCCAGGCTATGAGTGGCCACACGCCCTGCCCTTGCACCCAATAATCCATAACCCATGCTGCTTCCCATGAAACAATAAAGACCAGCAACCACAACAATCCGGCATGATAATACTGTGCAAGATGTGCAGCTATTTCGTTTTCGTGGCGACGTAAAATCCAGTAACTTAGCGCAAACGCGGCAATCCAGCCGATGTAACTGAAATAGGCAAAGGGATGAAACAGATCCGACCATTGTACAAATGCAATTATTATCATTAACGGCAACAGTCCCAGCGCAGGTATTCTGGCCACCGACCATGACAAACGTTTATTGAGCACACTGAACAAGGCCGCCGTGAATGCAAAAAACAATAACCGGGACAAACTGCCATATTCATAATTTACAAATTGTTCGATCTCGCGCAAGCCTGCACCCAGCCACCAGATCACACCCCATACAAACAATACATAAGCAATTTGATATTCGAATTCTTTTATACGGGCTTTGTTGTGTTGCAAATACCACGCGCAAAATAGTCCGGCGATTGCGAGCAAAAATCCGCCAATATAAATACTATTGAGCACTGGCCAGGCGCTGTAGCCATAATCGAAATCCCGTAATAATACAAAACCCGCTGCCAGCTGCAACAATATACCGGCCATTCGCGGCAATAATTTATTCTGGCGCACACCCATCCATAAAATCGCCGCGCCTTCCAACGCCCAGCTTGCAGACGTCCAGCGGCCATCCAGCGCCAGGGGTATAGCGAGCGTGGCAAACACCACACCCGCCGCTAAAAAATGATTCCACCAGTAAACGCAGATTTTCACGCTTACGGTCGTACAACACTTTGGCTGTGAATATATAAAAGAAACTCAAAACAATCGCACTCACCGCCAAACCATACTCAAATATTTCCAGTATGCTGGTTTGTTGCATCAAACCCGCTTGTAAACCAAATGCGATTAATGGCGTGCCGAACACCAGCGTGCCATCAACATAGGTTTTTAATTGCGGCGCCTGGCGCAGGGCAAAGAGTATGGATATAGCCACGTAATACAGAAAAAACAGTATCAAGAATAATTGTGAACTCAGATATTGGCTGGCATCGTATTTCGTTACACCCCAGACAATACCAATCACAAAGGTAAAAAAGAATCCCAATAAATTGAGCGGGCGCCAAGCTTTAAACCAGGCCATGCCGAAAATACCGGCATTCAATAATGCATAGTAACTAAACAATACGATATGACTGCCGCCACCCGTAGAGGTCAGTATTGGCGCTAAAAATCCACCACAAATTCCCATTATGGCCAGTGAACGTGCATTTTGTACGACGGCGAGTATCGCTGAAAAAACACCCACGGCAATTAATATCACCAACGCCAATCCCGGCGACAAAGCTTCATACATGCGTAATGCCGTAAACACGGTTAAATACAGCACACCAATCGAGCCGCCCTGCATCACTAAAGCATAATCTGGATTGCGTAATCGTAAACGCCAGCCAATAACCAGCATGGCGATTGCCGCCATGGCCACAGCCATTAATTTAAATTCAACGGCAATCTCACTGCGCTCGGCGGCATATTTAAGTAAAAATCCAACACCAAAAAACAAAATGATGACGCCCACACGAACCAGAATATTCGGCCCGCTAAAATAATTTTTTACAACATTAAAAATTTTAGAATCCAGCAAATCGGATTGATCTGAAAAAGCCTCATATTGCCGGGGAGCAGGCGGTATTTCCGGCGTGTTGCCCAGATTTTTACGTGCCATTGGCGGGGTTACTGGCTGCATTGTTGCGGTGCTATTTGTCGCGGGCACCGTAACTGGCCTGGCAACGATTGGCTCAGCAACCGGCGTTACAACATTCATTGTATGAGCACCCGCCATGTTCATGGCCGACGCTGTTTCACCAGCAGCTGACGTTTTTTTATCCGCTGGCCGGACCATCAGTTTGGCGAGTGATTTTTCCAGCGTTATGATTTTTTTGTTTAGCCCTATAACGCTGCCCAGCAAATAGCCAAGCAAGCCGCCTGGAATAGCCCCAAAGCCATAGCTATAGTCATAGTCATAGGCATACTCAAACTGTAACCCGAGCAGCGCACCTATAATTGTCAGTACAATAGTCATAAATTCCCGTTGTTAAATTAAGCAAAAAATTCTATGCCACACATCAGGTACTTAACACCTGCCTGTTGCGCAACGCCAGATAAAAAAACAACGGCGCAAACGCTGACGCCAGATGTTTTAAACTGTGTCCTGATATCACAACCAGATTTTCATACACCAGCCCATCACCCTGTTCCAGAATCTTGGCCAATACATAACTGCCAATCAGCAACCAATAATAATGACCATGGCTAAAACGCGATTTTTTCGTCAGTAAAATATAGGGGATCCATATCATGGGTAGAAACTGCACCAGAATGTAAGGCCGCAAATCACCTTGCTGCTGGGTTTCTGTGTAGTGCCAGTAAATAACCGATGCAACACCGGCGAGCAGCAGCGGAAAAAATATTTTGCGCGCCAGATTTTCATGGATGTATTCGGCCACAATAATGGTGACAAAAGCCATAAATGAAATCGCCATGGGAAGGCGATCCCACAGCAAGGAATCATTGGAGGGTTGCAAATGATAATACCCCGACCCAAAACACACCAGTGCCACGCCTGCAAAAAAAGTAATGTAGACATGTTTTAATGCAGGAATAATCACCAAACGCGATGTGCTAATCAGCAACAGCGCAACGGGAAGTCCAATCAGCAAATAAGGAATATTGGACATGACATTAAAAAAATTAGGCACACCCAAGAGCGTACGTTGATCAGAAAAACTGTGGTAGCCGGGATCTTGTTGGATGGCTGGAATAAAAAACATGGCGATTAAAACCAGCAACAGAATGAATGGCACAAAATATTGTTTGTAGATTTGCATTCGAACTTACCCTTGTCAAAAACCTTCCCTTGCAAGGGGGGAGTATTTAGATTATTGAATACAGCCTCCCGATCAACACTGAGCGGGGGCTGTGTTATATCAGACCTGTACTTACTTTACACGATTTTTTCTCTGTTGTATGACCGACCCTAACAAAGGTAGCAACATCAGCAACATCCAACCATCGAGCGCACCGCCACCACCACCACCAAACCTGGCACGAGAAGAAGTGTACATGGGTTGTTGCGTATCCACACGATGTGCCACAACCGGCTGCTGCGCCCGTTGCTGTTGTGCCGCCTGCTCGGTTTGTACGCGCTGGTTATTATTACGTTGTATGCCCAGGCTCTCGAACACTTCTTCGCGCACCACCACCATGGAGGTGTAATCGGTTACAGGCCGTATTCCAGCGCAATATCGGTTACGGCTTGTTTGCTGTCTGCATTTTCACCAAAGTCC
>JANOOU010000061.1:0-5034 GCA_031421475.1 Gammaproteobacteria bacterium
CACGAAAAAATTATTATTTTTAGAGGCGCCCTTAAATCTACTCACAGTGCGCCGACCATGGCAGATCGTCGAGCAGGCCTGGGTGTTCTGTTTGAGTTTGAATGATCTGGCTATGGTCAAATAAAGGCCGGCTAGAGTTGATCCCGGACTGAAACCCGTGCAAATACCTAATGCACAGGTATGGTTTGTAGGTGCGGGTTTGTTGCCGAGTCAGCTAAATCGCGATCAACAGTTCGGCGAATATTGCGGACTGATTAACTTTTATTATTGGGTGCATCATTAAGGTGACCATGTCTGGTGATGACTGAGGTTATAATAGGTGCAATTAAATATTTCAGTACATCCTTGTATGTTCTCTATCTGGCGTAAATACTCCGAGCTGGCAGATGTTTTACTGCCACAGAAAATCATGCGACCGTTTTGGCATCCTAAAGCCAATGCTATTGATGACCGGGTGTTCTCTACGGATCTCCCCTATGAGCGTCCGGTGTTCATTTGTAGCTGTATCCTGATCGGCGCCATGTTGAGTTTGGCACTGGTTACGTTTTTGATTTGGCGCTATTGGTATACACATGGCGCCGTCATCGAACTTGATAATGAGCTGATCATTACGCTACTGATCGTTATAGTAGGGCTGGTCGTGGTGGGCTTCCTGATAAACCTGTTTATCAAATGTGTACCGGCACGACACTGGCAGTTGGATCGCCAGACACGCGAGGTAAAGGTACCATTGCATACCTTGGTCCCCGGTTATTTTTCGGATCAATATGATCAGTTTCAAGCCAAAATCCTGCACGAAATAAATATTTTTGGCCGTCGTCGTACCCGTCTGGTGATTGAATCTAAAAAAACTGGTCAGCAGATTTGTATATTTTGCACCAGTGATTCGACTGATGTGCTGGTAGGTTACTGGTCGTTTATTGTGCAGTATATGAAGGTGGGATCTGCTCTACCTGATGTGCCTGCGCTCAATCATTATCCCAACACCACACCGGGTGTTCGGCCACAGATCACCAATCATTACACGCTTTAATGCGGGCGCATGTTGCAGATATAAATTATCACGATAGTTTGAGTAGAAATGTTTGTTAAATGGCGCGCCCGGCGGGATTACTCGGCACATCCTGTGCCGAGCCTTTCAGGCTCGCTGCGCTCATTCAAATTCATTCCTGATGAATTTGTCGCACCCACGGTTCAAACCCCGCCGGGCTCACCACCTATAAAAAAACCCGCATAGCGGGTTTGTGTTGTGAGTGGCGCGCCCGGCGGGATTCGAACCCACGACCCCTGCCTTCGGAGGGCAGTACTCTATCCATCTGAGCTACGGACGCGAAGCATGTCTTAGCATTTTCCCATGGTGGTTGCGCTTGCATTTAAAGTTGCGCAATCTGGAATGCTTGAGTGCGCAAGAATACCGTGTTCCACAATCCCATGCTAGCTTGCCATCATTCTATCCAGTGTTCGGTACGAAATTGCTTCGGATAAGTGCGTGAAATTAATGTCAGGCTGAGCTTCGAGATCGGCAATGGTACGTGCCAGTTTGAGGATGCGGTGATAGGCTCTCGCTGACAGTTTGAACTTATCCATGGCCTGCTCCAGTAAGTTACTTTCTGCGGATTTTAGTTTGCAATAACGCTCCACTTCGCGGCCTGTAAGTAAGGCATTGGTTTTTCCAGCACGGTCTATTTGTAATGCATGTACACGCATGACGCGCTCACGGATTTGTTGTGAAGTTTCACCGTATGCCTGTGTACTTTGTAACTCACTGTGTGCGAGCCGCGGCACCTCAACATGTATGTCAATGCGATCGAGTAAGGGTGCCGAAATACGTGCGCGGTGTTTACGTTGTTGTTCAATACTGCATTGGCAAAGTGATTGGCCATCGCAGCTATAGCCCTGAGGGCAAGGATTCATGGCAGCTATTAACTGGAATCGTGCCGGAAATTCTGCTTGTTGTGCAGCACGTGAAATAATAATGCGACCGGTTTCCATGGGTTCACGCAAGACATCCAGTACACGCCGGTCGAACTCGGTAAGTTCATCAAGAAACAGCACGCCATTGTGTGAAAGTGAAATCTCTCCCGGCCTGGGGTTGGAGCCACCTCCTACAAGGGCGACACCGGAGGCGGTATGGTGCGGATCGCGATAAGGTCTTTGGCGCCAGTTTTTGATGTCGAAACCATTGCTGGAGATCGAGCAGATAGCGGCGGTTTCCAGTGATTCGTTCTCGCTCATGGTAGGCAAAATACCGGGTAGCCGACTCGCCAACATGGTTTTTCCGGTGCCGGGGGGGCCAATCATGAGCATGTTATGGCAGCCTGCGGCTGCAATCTCCAGTGCCCGCCGGGCACGGTGTTGGCCGCGAACATCGCTCATATCAGGCACATTGAGTTGGGTTATGTGAGCTACAGGTTGGGGGATTTCCAGTGTGCCCTGTTTTTGTAAATAGCGGCAGATCTCCAGTAGATGGTGTGCTTGTCGCACATCAATATTCGATACCAGACAAGCTTCCTGAGCACTAACAGCCGGTAGCACCAGGGTGTTCTTTGCATCACGTGCACCCAGTGCCGATGGCAGTGCGCCCTTCACCGGACGCAGTTCACCGCTCAGGGCGAGTTCACCATGGAATTCGTGATGAGATAAGGACTCTGGCGGAATTTGGCCGGTAGCGGCCAGTACACCCAGTGCTATGGGTAAATCGTAACGGCCACCTTCTTTGGGTAAATCCGCCGGAGCCAGATTAACCGTAATGCGGCGCATGGGGAATTCAAATCCAGAATTGATAATGGCCGCACGCACACGATCCTTGCTTTCGCGTACGGCCGCTTCGGGTAATCCGACAATTGAGAAGGCGGGTAATCCTGAAGAAATGTGTACTTCAACAGTAACCGGTAGTGCATGAATACCATTGAGAGCACGGGTAGAAACTTTGGCAAGAGTCACGCTGGCATCCTTTACCTGTGAGATAACAACATTAGATTAACGATGAAACTACCTACATTTATATCGTGATGGCAAATCGGGCTGGCTACAATTTGTGAGTATCCAGATCTTTTACACATTGGTCCAGCTGTTTGACACGTTCCTGCAGGCGGCTAAGCAAGGCTGACTGCACATCAAACTCTTCTCGTGTTACCAAGCGCATTTTACTTAAGCCATTCTCGAGTATTGAGCGTATGTTCGTTTCAATGTCGTGTTGCATGTGCCTGGCACTAGCCGGTAAAGCGCCCAGCAATTCGTCCATCAAGTCATCCAGCGTTTTGTAATTAATCATGTTGGCTTGTCCGGAAAATGTGAAGAAATAGTACCGCAAACTATTGCACCGAGGTTGTGCAAAATATCGCACTAAATTAGCGCGGCCACATTTAAAAACGCGCCGGATTGGTGCGCACAAGTCTGTCTATCTGCTGGAAACGATATTAGTAGGCGCCTTACATCCATGAAATTATTACAAAAAAATGAATTGGCATAGCAACTGCAAAAGTCAGCTAAGGACTTAACTTGTTTAGGACATTAACAATCAAATAAGCCATAGGTGATGATTCTGATGAAAAATGTAAAGTTACTAGCCCTGAGTACAGCTGTTGCCGGTGTGTTGATGGCCGGGCCGGGTATGTCTGCTGAGACAAACCCTCCTGCAAACCACGCCATGGATGCCAGTGTGCCGATGACGGGTTCAATTATGAATGATCTGAGTGGCAACGTCGGCGCAACGTCCAACTATATGTGGCGTGGCCAGACCCAGACGAGTGGGGATGCAGCAGTACAAGGTGGTGTTGATTACTCTAATTCGGGACTTTATGTCGGTATCTGGACTTCAAATTCAACTTTGGGTACGCCGATAACATCTCCTGAAACAGATTTTTATGTGGGTTACAAAGGTACGGCAGGAAGCTTAGGCTATGACGTCAATGTTACAGCCTATAAATATCTGCAAACAGCCGCAGGAAACGATATTGATTGGAATGAGTTAAATGCCAACTTCAGTATGGGCGCAATCACTTTCGGTTTGGGTTACACCAGTTCATATGGCAGTGCAGATTCTACAGGCACCTATCTACAGGCTGGTTATGGCATGACTGTTGGTAAAGAATCAAGTCTGACGTTCCATGTTGGTAATTATGGCTTTGATAATAATGCAGCCGCCTTGATTGACGACTATGTTGACTACAGTGTGACCCTGGCAAACGGCGCCTGGAGTTTTATGTTTTCAGACACCGACCTGAATGCTGATACCTACAGAGATCGTGATCCAGTATTCGTCGTTTCCTGGGAAACAACAGTCGAATTGTAATCCCAGTTATCGCATTCTCAAATCAATCTAGTCAGCTTTAACAGGCTGGCTTGCTACGGGGAGATTAGTAATGAAATTAGTAACAGCAATCATCAAACCCTTCAAGCTGGATGACGTGCGTGAAGCACTGTCCGGTATTGGTGTGCAGGGCATTACCGTGACAGAGGTGAAAGGGTTTGGCCGCCAAAAAGGTCACACAGAGTTATATCGTGGTGCGGAATATGTCGTCGATTTTCTACCTAAAATGAAAATTGATGTCGCGATTGATGACGGCATTCTCGATCAGGTGATAGAGGCCATTCGCAATGCCGCTAATTCCGGCAAAATTGGCGATGGGAAAATATTCGTATATCCGCTTGAGCAGGTTATACGTATTCGTACCGGCGAAAACGGCCCCAATGCCTTGTAATTGAGCACTAGAGGTAAAAATCATGAATTTAATAAAGCGTTTTTTAATACTTGGGATGCTATTAACCAGTTTTTTTCCCGCCTTGGTGTTGGCAGAGGAGGGGGTTATCGCAACGGAGGCGGTCGTTGTTGATGCACCCGTGGCGGCAGTAGCACCGAGTCTGAATTCAGGTGATACGGCGTGGATGTTGACAGCAACAGCACTGGTTTTATTTATGACAATTCCAGGTCTGGCCTTGTTTTACGCAGGCATGGTACGTTCTAAAAATGTTTTGTCAGTGATGATGCAGGCTTTTGCTGTTACATCATTGATATCGATTTTATGGGCGTTA
>JANOOU010000062.1:0-5176 GCA_031421475.1 Gammaproteobacteria bacterium
GATCCGAATTATTGGCGGCCAGGACAGCAGGTCTGTACAAGGAACGCTCTATAGCAGATATGCCGGTGGCACCCACGCAGCGCACTTTTAACTTTATTGCTTTATTAAAGGTGTTACAAACCGCGAAATATCCTGAACGTAACCAGTGGATAGAAAACTTTAAAAATATTCAAACCAGTATTGATGCCGGCCTGTTTATGACTGAAGCCAAGCTTGTATTACGCCATGGTATTGATTTTAACAAAATCAAAAATGTAAGTGCTCGTTTCAGACGAGACGATAAACTTTAATACTGTTATGAAATAAAAGCCAAAATGAACGCCAATAAAATAAGCGTTTATACATAAAATCCACCCATGCCCGGGTGGTGAATGTACAAGCTGAAGTTAAGTCTGTAATGCTGTGTGCGTTCGGATTACTTCAACCAGCCCGGTATTTAAACCGGTTGTGCATTCTGGAATTGCTTTACACCCATCACCTCACTACTGCCGTGCCTTCATTATCTTTTGTTAATACAATTATGTTAACTGATACAGGTTCGGAATCTTTTGATTGATGTATTTGGCTGCTAATTCAAATTCTGTTTGACAAAATAGACAAAATGCAGCAATAACGTTGCAGCGATCCAATAACGTCACAGCCCCACTTACATCTGTTCTCATAATTAAATAGAGCATGATCAAAAGTGTGATGTGGTTCAATTGGTGAATAACGTTGCAGTGGTATGTCTGTGGTGACTAGTTTATGTGGCGAGTCTGAATCACAGTGTTTTGGAGTAAATTAAATAATGAGCAATTTTAATTCCTGGCTGTTCTGGCCTAATCAAGTCGCATTATCGGTATTGGCACTGTTTTTCCTGGTGACTATTTTTCTCTATGCGGCACGTGCACCGGCACACAATGTCATTCTTTCATCGTGCAACCTCATCGGTCATTCGCTGCGCTTTGCCGCGCGCTGGTTGATAGGCACTGCTGAAGGCTTGCGTCAGCGTAATAAAGCCGTTTTACTGGCGCATGGACAGTCGGAAGCCCGATCGCAGATTGAACGCGAATTTGAACGTGTGACCGATATGGTACGCAAGGAGTTGGGCGAGTTTCCTGCACTGCAACGCAAAATGATGGACGAGTTAACGCGTATTGAAGAAGATTATATGAAATGCGGCGTGGTGCCACCGCCAACACCGGAATGGATTGATGCATTATCGACCATTGCGAATCTGAAATCGGGTGGCGATATCCCCCAAAAGATGCTGGATGATTTGCATAAATCCGTGCAAAAAATTCACGACAAGACGATTGCTGAATTTCGTAAAACCTATGAAAGCCGCCACAAAATTCTCAGTGGATTGGTGCCGGTGTGGCGTTCAGCTGAAAAAATCGTAAAAACCATTGATGCCAATATGATTAATTTGAACAGCAATACGCAATCAATTGACATTCATATGGCACGTTATGAAGAAATCAATGCAAAATCCGACAAGAGCGAACATGCCTTAACGATTTCTGCCTTTGTGCAACTGGGTATTTCATCGCTGGTATTGCTAATAGCTGTAGGGGGTGCATTTATTAATTTTAAATTAATTGCCTTGCCTATGTCTGAAATGGTGGGAGCCAGTGATTATATTACTGACAACTTGCGTACCTCGGATGTGGCCGCTCTGGTTATTGTGCTGCTGGAGGCATCGATGGGTGTGTTTTTACTGGAAGCGTTACGCATCACACATTTGTTTCCGACTATTGGCAACATGAATGATCAGATGCGTAAACGTGTTATGTGGACGGCGTTAACACTGTTGTTCATATTGGCTGCCATTGAATCGTCGTTGGCGCTGATGCGTGATATGTTGATCGCCGATAAAGCGGCAATGTTACATGACCTGGCTGCCGTTGTGCCGGCAACCAGCAATAGTTTATTAACGCGTATACCCATGGTAGGCCAAATGGTAATGGGTTTTGTATTGCCGTTTGTATTGGCATTTGTGGCCATACCACTGGAAGTGGTGGTGTATTCATTACGCACGGTGGGTGGTGTGGTGATGGTCACATTCATGCGTGGCATCGGTTTTGGTTTGCGTTTTTTCGCCATGATCATGGGCCGCATAGGCCGTATCCTGATAAATGTGTATGACATTACGATTGTTTTGCCATTAATGGTTGAACGTATGGTGCTGGGTCTGCGCGCATCCGTGCCAGAAGAAGAAGTTGTAGTATCTAAAACCCGAGGTGCAAAATGAAATCATTTAAATATTTTTTCATGCTGCTTTGTCTGCTGCCTCTGATATTCATCGCTTGTGCAGATAATCGCAGCCATAGTAACGGCGTGTATCTGCTGATTGATACCTCAGGCACCTACGCCGAGCAAATTGCCAAGGCTCGCAAGATCATTAATTATTTACTGGCGAATTTAAATGCCGGTGATTCACTGGCTGTAGCCAAGGTGTCCAGCAAAAGTTTTAGTGAAAAAGATATTATTGCCAAGGTTACGTTTGATCGCCGACCCTCACAGGCCAATCTTGAAAAACGGGCTTTCAATCAGAAAATGGAAGATTTTTCAAAAGATATTAAGGGTAGTGCTTATACCGATATCACCGGCGGCCTGATTCAGGCAGCTGAATATTTAAATGAAGCCAATCCCGGCAACAAAACCATTATTATATTTTCGGATTTACAGGAAGAGCTGGGGAAAGGCACGATACGTGATTTTCCCATTAAACTAACCGGCGTGCGTGTGATGGCGGTGAATGTAATCAAGCTAAGCACCGATAACACAGACCCGCGCCGTTATCTGGATCGGTTAGCCTGGTGGGAAAAACGCGTGCGTGATGCCGGTGCTACCGACTGGTTAGTGATTAATGATCTGGAACACCTGGATAAGGTGTTGGTGACGAACTGATTCTGCATGGTATCAATGTATGAAATGTTACCGGTTACCCGATGCTGGGCTTTGCCTGCCATAGCGAGTTGCAAAATAGAGTATGTCAAACGCATCTCTGCATTCGGCTGTTTTGGGTGGCGGGTTGGGGGATGGCCGCGGTATTGCACCAGGGGATGTCATCGGCCCGCCATTCGTTTTGTTCGACAGGCTTGTTTTATCCCGATCCGGCCTGTAAAATCCGCCGCCTCCCGAGGCTGGCTTCGGGTGTTTATATTTACATTAACCCTTGCTCCACCGGCCGCGTTCCATGTGTATCCGGGGGGCAATTACCGTAAGGGGCGTTTATGCGTCATTATGAAATCGTATTCCTGGTACATCCAGATCAAAGTGAACAGGTTCCAGCGATGGTTGAGCGTTATCGCGGCATCATCGTAGCCAAGGGTGGCAAGGTTCATCGCATGGAAGACTGGGGCCGTCGTCAGTTGGCTTATCCCATTGTTAAATTGCACAAGGCGCACTACGTGTTAATGAACATTGAGTGCGGCGGCGAAGAAATGGCGGAGCTGGAATCGGCATTCCGCTTCAATGATGCGGTTCTGCGTAATCTTATTATCAAGACCGATGGCCCGGTGACTGATCCGTCACCGCTGGTTAAAACGGATGAGAAAGAAAAGCCGCGCCCGAGAAGAAGCGAAGCGCCTGAAGAAGAAGTCGTCGTCGCCGCGACTGAAGACTAAGCCTGGATCACTGGAGAACTACTATGTCAGCCTATTTCCGTCGTAAAAAATATTGCCGCTTTACTGCCGAAGGCATCACCCATGTTGATTATAAAGATATCGACTTGTTGAAAAACTTCATTACCGAAACCGGCAAGCTGGTTCCAGCCCGTGTTACAGGTACCAAGGCGCGCTATCAGCGTCAACTGACCATTGCTGTTAAACGTGCGCGCTTCCTGGCTTTGCTGGGTTACTGCGATCAACACTAAACACCTTAGTCACTTAATTTGAGGCTCTAAAGATGGACGTTATTCTGCTTGAAAAAATTGATCGCCTGGGCACTCTGGGTGACATCGTAAAAGTCAAACCGGGCTTTGCCCGCAATTTTCTGTTGCCTACCGGCAAAGCCAAAATGGCCACAGAAAACAATATCAAGGAACTGGAAGCCCGTCGTACTGAACTGGAAGCCAGGGCCGCTAAAATGCTCGCCGAAGCCCAGGTTCGCAAGACTGCGCTGGAGGGTTTTGCCGTCAGCTTGACGGTGAAGTCTGGTAGTGAAGGCAAGCTGTTTGGTTCGGTGGGTACACACGATATTGCAGAAGCGGCAACCGCTGCGGGTCAGAAAGTTGAGAAGAAAGAAGTGCGTATGCCCAACGGCCCAATCCGTCTGGCAGGTGTTTATGATGTTGAATTGCATTTGCATACCGACGTCAATACCACCATCAAGGTCACTGTTATCGGTGAAGAATAAGGGTGAAGAATAAGTTGGGGTAGCAAGGTAGAAGTAGCCGGTAGCAAGGTAAAAGCGGCTGCCTGTACTTGGGTCTTGCGCTTTAACGTGAAAGGGGAGCAGTCGCTTCCCTTTTTTATTTGTGTTTGATCTTGTTATCCCTTTTTTGGGGTGGCAAGCTGACAGCTCTTTTTATATCCAGATCCCCTATGTCTGATTCCATTGCCTACACGCCAGATCGTCCAAAAGTGGCGGATACCCACGGCCTGAAAATCCCGCCGCACTCGATCGAGGCCGAGCAATCGGTACTGGGTGGTCTGATGCTAGATAACCGCGCCTGGGAACATATTGTTGATCGCCTTTCCGAAACCGATTTTTATCGCCGCGAGCATCGTTTAATCTGGCGTGCCGTGGCGGCGCTGGAAGCGCAAACCCAGCCGTTTGATCTGGTGACCCTGTCCGAAGAACTTGAAAAACTGCATGAGCTGGATGCGGCCGGTGGTTTGGCGTATCTGGGCAAGCTGGTAAAAGAAACCCCGAGTGCTGCCAACATCCGTGCCTATGCCGACATCGTGCGCGAGCGCTCGGTATTGCGGCAGCTGATCGAAGTGGGCACCGACATAGCCGGCAGTGCTTTCAACCCGGAAGGCCGCAACAGCAAGGAATTGCTCGACGAAGCTGAACGCAGCGTGTTCCAGATCGCCGAGCAGGGTGCGCGCACCGGCAAGGGCTTTGTCGATATTCGCAAATTGCTCAATAACACGGTGATGCACATCGACAAGATGTTCGAGCTGGGTGGCAGCGTTACCGGCGTACAAACCGGGTTTACACATTTCGATGAGCAAACCACCGGTTT
>JANOOU010000063.1:0-2986 GCA_031421475.1 Gammaproteobacteria bacterium
ATTGCCGTAAAACAACATGTCGGCGGTGGCATCCAGCAATATCGAATGACGCACACTGTCTTGCCAGTAATCGTAATGCGCAATGCGGCGCAAGGACGCTTCAATACCGCCGATTAATAACGGCACATCAGACCAGGCTTCTTTGCAGCGTTGCGAATACGCCAGCACACTGCGATCAGGGCGTTTACCGCCAACACCGGTAGGTGTGTAGGCATCATCCGAACGCGGTTTGCGATCGGCGGTGTAGCGATTGATCATGGAGTCCATATTGCCGGCGGTAATGCCAAAAAATAAATTCGGTTTGCCCAGCACCATAAAATCTTTTTTGTTGCGCCAGTCGGGCTGCGCAATGATGCCAACTCGAAACCCCTGTGCTTCCAGCAGACGGCCAATAATCGCCATGCCGAATGAAGGATTATCAACATAAGCGTCGCCGCTCACAATAATAATGTCACAGCTATCCCAACCCAGCTGATCCATCTCGGCACGGCTCATCGGCAAAAACGGTGCCGGGCCATAACACTCGGCCCAGTATTTGTCGTAGGTATGTAAGGGTGTGGCAGCTATTTGAGGCAACATGGGAAGCAACTTAAAAAGAATGTGCGGTATTGTAAGTCTTTGCGCGCACAATAAAAAAGCCCGGAGTTGTCCGGGCTTTAACTGGCGACCCATGGTGCTTCACACCCTGGGTTGGGGCCCGCCTGGTTTCTGTTCTGACGCGACCTTTAGATAAGTCCAACCATCCTTCAGATTCGTCACCACCTCATCCAGTACCGATGTAACCACGGCGACATGCGGCAATAACGTAGCGTCCTGATCGCGATCTTGCAAACGACGCAGGGTTTGCCCACAACCGATCAGGGTGAGATTGGGATAACGCTGCTGCATCTCTTGAATGCGCCCGGCATACGGCGAGGTTTGGGTACGGAACAAGTCTATACCGTGGCTGTTGGCAGCCAGATGTACCTGTATCGGCCGCCCGGCCCCACTGGCTTCTCCCAATAATTGCTCGGCCTGATCCAGCGCCCGTTGAAACACGACTGGCGAGGCGGTATCAATATGCACTACCACATGATCACTGCGCACCGCCACTTTATCGAGTGACACCATTTTGATCTGCGATAGGTGATCAACAGCTATACGGCTGTGTCCTAACCAGCCCGCCAGTACACCCACCACCATTAAACAGCAGGCCGCTACAACATGACGCATATAGGGCCAGGCTTGTTGCACCGTATCGGTCTTCACATCAGGGTGATGGTAACTGGAGCGTACCATTTCCTTCAGCATGTGCAGTTCACACACCTGTTTTTTCAGCTCTGGGTCGCTGCTGATCTGTTCCAGGGCGCGGGCGCGTTCGGTGGCTGTGAGCTCATGATCAATGAAGGCATTCAAATATTCTTCAGAGAGTTTTTGATCGTGGTTCATTTCACCCTCCTTAAGCGATTGGATTTAAGCGTGGATGGGATATCAAATTCTATTAACTCTTTTTTCAATGCCTGGCGCGCGCGACACAGGCGACTCATGACAGTGCCGATGGGTATACCCAAAATCGCACTGACTTCGGCATAGGAAAACTCTTCCAGATCGACCAGTGTTAACACTTCGCACTGTCCAATGGGCAAGCGTGCCACCGCTTTTTGTACTCTATCAATAATCTGATTCTGTTCGCCGCTGGCTTCAGGATTATTCGACGGTTCATATAATGACTCTTCCAGTGCCTCCAGATCTTCCAGTGGCCGCAGACGTCGCAGATAATCGCGCCAGCAGTTGGTCAATATCGCAAATAACCAGGGTTCCAGCTGCGCCGGATCACGTAACTGGCCACATTTTTCCATGGCGCGTGCCAGAGTTTCCTGCACCAGATCATCGGCCAACGCACGTTGATGACACCAGGAGTAGGCTACACGCACCAGCTTGGAGCGTTGTTGCTTAAGGCGAGCATCGCAACGGTTAAATAGTTTGATCAAACCCAAGTTACACCACATCTTTTTACTACACCACTCAACTCTAGACGCAAGACCTGCGTATTTTATTCCATCAAATTTGGAATTTATATATTGGAATAAATATTCATTTAGCCTCGTCTTAACGCTTGGGTCATACTGAATTTTACGCAGATGACTCAAACAAACCTGTATATCCACATTAATATTTGCTCACCAAGAGTAGTGCATGGAGAAATCGAAATGAGAATGCATCGTTATTTTAAAGCCAGTTTGCTGGCAACAGCCATGATACCGGCCATCACCCTTGCCGGCAGCGGTGAAGTTACCCTGATTCACACCGGTGATATACACGGCCACATGGTACCCCGCGCCAATGTGCGCAGTGATTCCACTGGCCGCGAAGAAGGTGGCCTGGCCCGTATGTACACCAAAATCCAGAAAATCCGCGATGATAACAAGGGCAAAACGCTCACTATCAATACCGGCGATACCCTGCAAGGCTCAGGCGAAGCCCTGTTCAGCCGTGGCCAGGTTATGATCGACGTACTTAACCTCTTCAAGTTTGATGCCCACGCACCGGGTAACTGGGATTATCTCTATGGTACCGCGCGTTTTGAACAAACCTTCAAGGGTGTTAACGGGGCAGCACCCCTGGCTAACTGGAATGCGTTGGCATCCAACCTCTATTACACCAATCAATTTGATACCGCCGCCGTTTGCGGAAAAACCGATGCCAGTGGCAACAAATTCAAGCGTGTACTGCCGCCGTATAGCATTAAAACCGTTGGCAACCTGAAAATCGGCATTCTCGGTTTTACCACCGCACGCGCGATTGCAGCTGTGGGCACCAGCGTGACTTCCGGCTATCAATACACCGACGGCAAAACGGAATACCCCTGTTACATAGACGTATTACGTAATCAGGAAAAAGTGGACTTGGTGGTCATGATTTCCGAAATGGAAATGTCACGCGCCATTCAGCTTGCTGAAACCTACACCGGTGTCGACGTCATCCTCAGTGCGGATATGCACGAACG
>JANOOU010000064.1:0-4514 GCA_031421475.1 Gammaproteobacteria bacterium
ATTAACTGATCCGGCAGCGCTACCGCGCGTAAACACAGACTATTCACATCTGACGCTGGATATCGCTGCGCTCAGTCAGCACAAAAAAATCAATCGTTATGGGTTTGTAGCGGGCAGTATGCGATTTTTGGTACCTGAGAACACACTAAGTGAAGTGCTAAGAAAATATACCATTTACCCCATACCCAACACCCAAAACTGGTTTCGCGGCTTGGTTAATCTACGTGGCAATCTTATTCCGGTATACGATATATCCATGTTGTTAGGGCAGCAGGATGTTGTAACAAATTATGAAAACCTGCTGATCCTGGATAAGGGCGCGGATGCTGTTGCCATTCTGATTAACCGATTACCGGAGGTTTGCGGAGTCGACAAGTGGCAGCCTCTGGATGATATGTCGGCGGTCATACCGGATCTTGAAAAATTTACCCTAGAGTCTTACAGGAATGGCGACATTATATGGTCAAGTTTTGACCATAGAGAGTATTTTAAGTCTATAAGGAGTGGTGTTTGTATCTAATAGCAGACCTAAAATCGAATAACAGTTATTAATGTAGGTGGAGAGTTGGCATGAGTTTTTTCAAAATTAAGACACTGCGAGCCCCCGGCTTGATCAATCTCGGCAATATAAAAATCACCCAGAAACTGACAGGCTTGTTGGTGGGGCTATTAATCGGTTTCATGATAATTGGCGCAGCTTATTATAAAGTGTTGAATACGCAGCGCTCCGCCAGTGCCGTGTTGTCAAAGATGACCGGATTTGAAAACGGTATTCACGAAGTTCAAGTCGATTTATTGAATGCCAGACGTAGTGAAAGTGAATTTTATTTGAGAAAGTATCCAATCTATTTAGGTAATTTTGATACGCGTATCGTTGTGGCGAGCCAGAATCTAAAGGAGCTAACCAATCTGGTCAGAGAAGATAATGAGTTAAAGATTATTACAGAGCTGGGTAAATCGTTTAGTCTTTATCGTGAAAAATTCATTCTTGCAGCAGAAACTCAGGTTGATATCGGGCTGGATGATAATACCGGCCTGAACAAGGATCTGATTAAAGTATCGGATACGTTAACAAAGTTGGCAGACAAGATCGGTTCGCTGGAGCTGGAGCGCTCGCTCACCAGAATATTTCAGCTTCGAAATTTATATATTAACCGGGAAGATCCCAGGCTGGCTAATGGCATATTTAAAGAATTATCTGTTCTTAAGGCGTTAACTGATCGCTTATTAATAAAGCCTGATATTAAAATCGATTTAAACAAGAATATTGAAGAGTATCGTCAGCTCTTTGATAAGCAAACTATTTTGATAACGCGATTAACTGCGCAGAAAGTCGAGGTTAAACAGGCGGTAAAAGATATTGAGCCTCAATTTGAAAGCCTGTTGGAAATCAGTAGCCGTATCATTCAGGAAGCACGCGATAATGCCGCTTCACAACAAGCTGATATTACATTTTATTTTATTCTCACGCTGTTAGTGACTGCGGCTGCGGTTTCAGTGTCGCTGTATGTATTTGCCAGAAGTATTATTCAGCCGATGCGTGTGTTGCAAGATACAGTTATAAGAGTTAATGACGGTGATCTAAATGCCAGAACAAACCTGAATCGAGCCGATGAGCTGGGTGATCTGGCCAAGGCGTTTGACAAGCTGCTCGATGAAAAGCTGGCCAATCTAGCGCAAGCCGAGAAAGAGAGCGAGCATTTAAATGAGTCGGTCATTAAAATGATTCAATACGTGAGTAAGCTGGCTAAAGGTAAGGATCTGGCAGTGAAAATTCCTGTTTCAGAAGATATAACAGGCGCTATCGGTGATTCACTGAATTATCTGGCGAAAGAAACCGCCAAGATTCTCGGTGAGGTGAGAGATACCTCTAATCATGTGGCGCACATTTCATCGGTAGTAAAAACGCACGCTGACCATGTTATTTCAGTAGCGGATCACGAACGTGTGGAAGTAGAAGTGACTGCAAATATGCTACGTGAATCAGTTGAGGCGATGAACCTGATTGCTGTCGACGCGCAAAACGCAAAAAAACAAGCGGATAAAACAATTTTGAATACACAGCAAGCACTGGATGCTGTCATATCATCGGTGGATGGTATTAATTTGATCCGGTCTACCATGAGTGAAACAGAAAAACGAATCAAACGTTTAGGTGAGCGTTCACAGGAAATTACCGGTATCGTGAATTTAATTAATAGTATTGCTGAACGCACGCATATTCTTGCCCTGAACGCCAGTATGCATGCTGCCTCGGCCGGTGAAGCGGGTCGCGGGTTTGCGGTGGTGGCTGATGAAGTACAGCGCCTGGCTGAAAATGCACGTCAGGCAACATCCGAAATTTCGACACTGGTGAATAATATTCGTATTGAAACATCGGATGCGGTATCGACAATGAGTACTGTAATCAGTCAGGTTGCACATGAAACACGGTTGGCTGAGCAGGCTCGTCATAGCATGACAGAAACCCAGATTGCCACGGCTCAACTGGTTGGGTATGTACAACATATTGCCAGCAGCTCTATGTCACATGCGGAACTGAGTAAACAGTTGCTTGCGCGCGCCAGACTGATTCAGGACAGTACCGAGCAGACGGGCCGTGAGTTGATGGAGCAAACCAAACATACCGATGCACTGGTAAAATATTCCAAAGATCTGGTCATCACGGTTGGCGTGTTCAAGTTACCGGGAGATGTTCATAATGAAGTACTGGAAGGCAGTGCTGGGGTTGCAGCAACCAGAATGCGTGTTGCGAGTTGAATTAGTGTGTTTAAACAAAGGTTAGCTTAAAGTGTAGTTATGTCATGATACCTCTGCCGTATACACAGTCGGATGCCTATACCGGTATGTTGCTGGATCATGTGAATGATCTAAAGGCAGTAGCGAATACTTTTATTAATGCGCCCACGAATCGATTCAAGTTGTTGACTGCGTACAGGGAGAGAGTGAATACAATTTGCTCAGCCTGTTCACGACATCCTGAGCATGAAGGTATGGTTGGTTTATTGTGCATATTAATGGACGGCATTGATGTGTTGCTTGATGATATTGCTGTGTTTTCGACTTTTCACCAGGTATTTCTTGCAAAGATTCCAGAATACATTAATGAGCATCTGAATTTTCCTGACAGTAAAATGCCGTGTTCATTCATGTTGCGTCATTTGTCATCGAAAATGTGGGTGCGTCCATTATCAATTGATGAGCAGCAGTTTTACATCGAAAGAATCATGCGTAATTTTGATGAGCGCAGTGCCGAAGCTGTTATCCCATCGCTGGAAATACTGATTGATGATGTGCCTGTTCTAACGGACGACAATACTTCGGATGAGATTTCAATAGATGATTTTTTATCTGTCGAAAGCGATAGTATCGATATAGAGCCGAAACTAATTTTTAAGGATGAGTCAGACGCGGCGTCAAGTGATATTCCAAATGTGGCAGCTCTGCCTATCAGTGACAAAACCAACGAATTAATTGAGTTGATATCCTCTGAGTTGCGGGAAATTATCGAATTTTATCATTTCCACGCAATACCCAGCGAGCACGATATCTCTGCTGTCGTCAAGGAAGCATCTGTACTGGCAGGTAATATTGGCAACGCTGTTAATCTGGTTGGATTGGAAGCGCTATCCGCTTTATGTGATGGATTATCCAGTGTATTGGCGCGGCCGGATTTTGCGGCACAAAAACCTGTGGAGATTGTTGCTGATAACCTTGAGCAATGGCCGCAACTCATGCTGGATTATTTAGTAACGGGGTTTGCAGAACTCTCAAGCCGTAAACTGGTTGATTATTTATTAGAGCAGGGTTTGATAGTTGCATTAGATGACATGGGTAAACAGGCTCTTATTAATAAGCTGATTAATCCTGTATTTCCAGAAGAAGACAAGATTGTTCGTTACGACAGCGCTACGTCGGCAGATGTCGATTTAACATTACCAGATGATGTGAACCCTGAGCTGCTGGAAAGTCTGCTACAGGATCTGCCAAAACAAACGGAAGAATTGACAACGGCTTTATTGGCAATCCGGGATGCAAAAGATATAGGTGCTATTGAAATTGCACAGCGTGTTGCGCATACCTTGAAAGGCTCGGCCAATGTAGTGGGTATAAAAGGTATTGCGAATATTTCGCATCATATGGAAGATATACTTGAAATTCTGACCAAATCTCGTCAACTGCCTTCTGCGCAGCTTCTGGATGTTTTGATGGTTTCGTCGGATTGTATTGAGTCTATGGCAGATGCATTAATGGGTTACGATGTGCCGCCAGATAATGCGCTCCAAATCTTGCAAGCCATACTTTCCTGGTCAAATAAAATAAATGAGCAAGGTTTAAATGGGGCAACGGATACTGCATCTGATTTGAACTTGCCGTCAGCAGCTGCACAAGATGGATTGCTCAGAGCCGAGAAGCTGCAGTTGACTGCTCCGGTAGAAAGCTCCTTGCGTATCCCAGTTCACCTTGCCGATAATTTGTTACGGTTAGCCGGTGAAAATTTAATCACTACCGGG
>JANOOU010000065.1:0-6466 GCA_031421475.1 Gammaproteobacteria bacterium
GCCATGACCACATTGCTTGGATATCACACGCATGAATTTACAGATATTCGTTTTAATGTGCATTTAACGGAAGAATACAATGAAAGTTTTTTGAGCACAGCAGCCCGCCTGATAAAAAAAGGCGGCGGTGAGTTTGAGGCGCGACTCAATACACGCGATAAAGACGAGGTCGATGTGGCGGGTTATGCCCAGACTCTGCACATTGATGATCGACAATATTTACATATGTTATTACACGACGTAACCGAGTTACGCCGTTCCACCGAAGAGCTTATAGGTTCCGAGGTAAAGTACCGTTCTTTATTCGAACATGCCAGTGACGCAATATTAATCATAGATATAAAAACCCTGCGAATAATGGATGCCAATGATGTTGCATTAAGCAGCCTGGGTTATAGACGGGATGATTTAATGCAATTGACATTGCTGGAACTAGAAGCCAGCGGTGATCAGCGTGATACCAGTGATCAGCTAAGCAATCTTGAGATATACAATCATGTTAATTATGAACATGTCATACGTGATAGAAAAGGCCGGGCCTTGCAGGTAGAGATTAATGCTCACAAAGTTAATTATGGTGTGCATCAGGTATATCAATTTGTTTTACGCGACATCAGTCAGCGCAAGCAAACAGAGCTGGCGTTGAAAAACAGTGAACAGCGTTATCGACAGATGTTTGAAAATAATCAAGCGATTAAACTGGTCATTAATATCGAGCATTACACTATTGAGGCGGCAAATTTAGCGGCGGCAAAATTTTACGGCTATGAGCAAGGTGTAATGCCTGGGATGAGCCTGGACAAAATAAATATTCTGCCCAGAGATAAAATAATGGCGCTGTTACGCCAGTCTAATGAGCAGAATCGTGGGTATTATACCTGCCCACATCGTATGGCCAGCGGTGATGTGCGATTTGTGGAGGTGCGTGATGGCGAAATGGAAATCGATGGACAGGGCTTATTGTATTCGATTATTCACGATGTAACCGAAACCCGCCGTGCTGAAGACCAGCTACTGTTGGCTTCCAAGATGTTTGATTGCACAACTGATGCCGTTATGATTACGGACCGCAATAATCAGATCATTTCCATTAACCATGCGTTTACAGAGTTAACCGGATTTGAGCTATCGGAAATAATTAATTTCAATGCAGATGATTTATTAGTCGGACGTGAACAAAGATTAATTACACCTGAAGTGGTGGTTGCCATACAACAACAGGGCGCCTGGCAGGGTAAAATATGGCAACGTATGAAAAATGGTGATACCAAAAACCTGCACGCTACCATAAATGCTGTGACGAATGAACAGGGCGCGGTTGTAAGTCGAATTATTATGATGAGTGACTTGGGGTCAGAGCTCTCACTTGATACCACGATAGAACATGTCACTCGCCTGACCGATTTACCGAATCGTACACTTTTTATTAGTCAATTAAAGCAAGCCATAGATCGTAGCCAGCGCGGTAACAAACAAGTTGCAGTATTGCGGCTAGATATACGAAATTTTTCTGATATTAATCGAGCACACAGTCGTGACGCAGGCGATCAGATTTTGAAAATTATGGCGCGTCGGTTGAAACACAATGTACGTGAAAGCGATACGGTATCGCATTTTGAAAAAGATAATTTCGCCGTCCTGCTGGAAGACCTGGCAGATGTACAGCAGACTGGCATTGTAGCGCAAAAAATTCTTTCAACCTTGGGCGAAGAATACCAAGTTGATGGCGCGGTAATTTCACTGGAAATTTCCATTGGTATCAGCGTGTCGCCAGAAGATGGTATAGATGAAATGCAGTTGCTGGAAAAAGCTGAATATGCCTTGCGCACAGCACAGCAAATTCCCGGCAGCAGTTTCCGTTTGCGCTCACAACATATGAATGACAGTGCCTGGCAATGGTTGCAAACCGGCCAGACTCTGCACCAGGCACTCAAGAATAATGAATTTATTATTGCCTATCTGCCGCAAATATCACTGGCAGAAAACCGGGTTGAAGCAGTAGAGGCGCTGGTGCGCTGGCAAACGCCGCAAGGCATATTGTTGCCGGTGCGTTTTCTGCCCAATGCGGAACAATCTGGGTTTATCAGCGCAATTGGCAACCAGGTCATTGCCATGGCCTGTGCAGATTTTGGTCGTTGGCGCAAGCAAGGGATAATGCTGGATTTTCTGGTGCTGAATTTATCGCAATCGCAAATTGCCGAAGATCTGGAGAAATATTTGCTGGAGCAGTGTGAAAACCATGGATTGTTGCCAGCCAGCATTATGCTGGATTTTAATGAGCAGAGTTTTCTTGTCAGCAGTACCGAGCATAAAAATATATTGCGTAGCTTGCAATCCAGTGGGTTCAAAATATGTGTTGATGATTTTGGCAGTGGCAATGCATCACTGTCCTGTTTACTGCAATGCCCGGTTAATGCGATTAAAATAGACCGTGCTTTCAGCGCAACCTGTGCTGACAATATAGAAACACAGCGGTTGCTGGAGGGTGTGGTGGCGCTGGCATCAAGATTGAATATGCAGGTAGTGGCCGAGGGGGTGGAAACCGTGGAGGCCTATAATTGCCTGCGTGAGTTGGGGTGTGACCACATGCAGGGATTTTATTTTAGTAAACCGATGCCAGCAAAACAGTTGTCCGCATTTGTCAGCGGATTTGATCTGGCGAAGCTTTAAATAAACCCGGCAAAAAGAAAATGCCAATCAACGCAAAGACAGCGCTGATGAGTTACCGAGATGCTCAAGAGCGAACTTCGCGTCAAAATTTTTTATGTTTTCTACAAGCTGTTAATGAGTCTTTTGCATGAAGTATAAAAATCAATTGTCATAGTGATGTTGGGAGATTCTGAAAAATCACATTTTTCAGAATCATTGCTTTGCCGGGCCACAAAGGGCTCGTGTAAAGCACTCTTAATAAATAAAAACAACGGAGCAAGCAGCATGGCAGAAAATTTCATCACCTCTGATAAAACACTGGGCCAGAAACTTATTGCAGCAGGCATCTGGATACTGGTTGCCATAATGGGCGCCGGTGCAATTGGCGGCATCGCCTTGCAACGCGGTGAAACCATCAACAGCGCCTGGTTTATTGTGGCAGCGATTTGTGTGTACGCGATTGCTTACCGTTTTTATAGCGCCTTTATTGCTGCAAAAGTTTTATCGCTGGATGCATCACGCATTACACCCGCCGTGCGCCATAACGATGGCCGTGATTATGTGCCCACCAATCGCTGGATTGTGTTTGGCCATCACTTTGCAGCCATCGCCGGGCCGGGCCCGCTAGTGGGGCCAACACTCGCGGCGCAGTTTGGTTATTTGCCGGGCACTTTGTGGATTTTGATTGGTGCGGTGCTCGGTGGTTGTGTGCAGGATTTTGTTATTCTCGTCTGCTCCACACGCCGTGATGGGCGTTCACTCGGACAAATGGCGCGTGAACAGCTCGGGCCGGTGGGTGGATTTGCTGCCTTGTTTGGTGTGATGGCGATCATGATTATTTTGATCGCAGTGCTCGGGCTGGTTGTGGTTAACGCGATGAAGCACAGCCCCTGGGCAACGTTTACCGTTGCTGCGACCATTCCGATTGCGATTCTGATTGGTTTGTACATGCGCAACATTCGTCCGGGCCGGGTGCTGGAAGCGAGTTTACTCGGTGTCGCCATGTTGATTTTTGCAGTGGTAGCCGGTGGCTGGGTTGATCACAGCAGTGTGTTGCGCAGCGCCTTTGATTTTGATGCGCCGAGCCTGGCGTTAATGATTATGTTGTATGGTTTTGCAGCAGCGGTATTGCCGGTTTGGTTGTTGCTGGCACCGCGCGATTATCTTTCGACGTTTCTTAAAATCGGCACCATGGTTTTATTGGCAGTGGCGATTATTGCATTGCGTCCCGAAATTAAAATGCCAGCGCTAACGCAATTTATTGATGGCACCGGGCCAATCTTTGGCGGCAAATTATTTCCCTTTGTTTTTATCACCATTGCCTGTGGTGCGATATCGGGATTTCACTCACTGATTGCTTCTGGCACCACGCCAAAAATGCTAACCAATGAAATGGATGCCCGCATGATTGGTTATGGCGGCATGTTAGTGGAATCGTTTGTCGCCATCATGGCGATGATTGCCGCAACGGTAATGGAACCCGGCATATATTTTGCCATCAACAGTCCGGCGGGTGTGGTGGGCAAAGAAGCGGTTGATGCGGTGGCGACGATTACCGGTTACGGGTTTCCGGTAACAGTTGAAGCGATGCAACAACTGGCGCACCAAATGGGCGAGTCCACATTATTTTCCCGTACCGGCGGTGCACCATCGCTGGCAGTAGGCATTGCAACTATTTTCAGCAGTGCATTTGGTACCGGCTGGCAGGCCATGTGGTATCACTTTGCCATCATGTTTGAAGCGATTTTTATTTTAACCACGCTCGATGCCGGTACCCGTGTGGCGCGTTTCATGTTGCAGGATTTGCTGGGCAATATTTATAAACCGTTTGCGCGCACCAGCTGGTATCCCGGTGTCATTATCACCAGCGCGATAGTAGTGGCTGCCTGGGGTTATTTTTTGTATCAGGGCACCACCGATCCACTGGGCGGCATTAACAGTTTGTGGCCATTGTTTGGTATTTCCAATCAAATGCTCGCTGCCATCGCCTTGTGTGTGGCCACGTCGATACTCGCACGCTCGGGTAAATTGCGTTACATCTGGGTAACGGGTTTGCCTTTGGTGTGGCTGGTAATCATTACCTCATGGGCAGCGCTGGAAAAAATATTCAGCCCGGAGATTCGGGTCGGTTTTATTTCACATGCCAACGACCTGGCAAACAAACTTGCGATGAATATGATTCCGCTGGAAAAAATTGATGACACCACGCGCGCTATTTTTAATGATCGGCTCGATGCCATGCTTACCATAATATTTCTGGTGATTACCTGGATTATTGTGGTGGAAACCCTGCGCGTGATCTGGCGTGCAGCGGGTGGCGCCCACGGCAGATTGTTGGTGGATGCGGGCGATAGAGAAAAAGGCTGGTTACGGGATTAAGCGTTATGCAAACAAAGAATTTGGGTTCAAAATTTTTAGCCAGTGGCAAAAATGCCTGGGGCTTTTTACGCACGCTGAGTAATGACAACGCCTATGAGCGTTATCTGGAACATTGGCAAGAATGCCATGCCGACCAAAACACAGCACCACTCACGCGGCGGGAATATTTTGTGCGCGAACAGGAAAGAAAGTGGAACGGGATTCGGCGGTGTTGTTAGATTTGCCAGAGTGGTTTAAATGTTGGGCTTCCTTTTATTCAGCCCATTAACCTACGCTACTTTATCATCACCCCGGCGCATGCCGGAATGACGAATTTCCAAAGGTGCACTTAATTTGGATCAGAGCAAGGTGCCAGCTGACCATACTTACTGGGAATGTCTCCGCTAGGAGGTAAGGTATCTATTGATTCCATATCTGGCACGGATGCAGGTAAGTTAAACAGAAGAGTTTCTGCTGACTCGGTACCGGTTACTTGAGTAGTGGCCGTAATTTGAACCTGTACCCAATTAGCTTCTGCTTTTGGGTATATCAAAGAAAAATAACCATTTCCCCACTCATCAGTAATTAATTCATATGAATTGATAAGGGTTGGTTCTTCTTCAGGATGTGGTGCAATCACGGCAGGGTTGGTAGGATCCAAGTGCCCATTGCCGTTGATGTCCTCACCCGCGTCCAGTATGCCGTTTTGATTGGTGTCTTCTTTTGTACATGTTGCTGTAACGTTGGTACCCCAGCTGTCAGCTCCCAGAACGTAATCGCCTTTGTAATATTGAATAGGCACTACATTTTAAGTGACTTTTTGGTTGGCTGCCGCATTACCTTGTGTATTTGTAACAATTAAAGCAAATGGCATTTGGTACTGTTGGTCGGTGTAATCAAAAATTCCAATGCCGGATGTACCGAGTGTGATTCTGGAAGCCGTGTTGTCAGCACCACATGATATTAGCAATATGCTACTAACAACGAGTGCAAGATTGTGTGAGTGTGTTGTCATATCAAGTCCGCAGCACAATGAATTGAAGAAATACTAGCAGGTTTTTGCCAAAGGTATTCAAAACAGCATATTACAAATGCAGCAAAATCTCCTGCTCCTCCGCCAAAGGCGATAGGCCACGCCTTTCGTAAAATGAAAATATTATTTTCATCATGGCTTCCAGCTCGCCCACCCGCTTGAACAGTTGTACATCCGCCGCGTTAATCATGCCTTGTGCCACCCGTGTAATTTCAAACCAGGCAAACAGCGCCAGCTGTTCAAAGCTCTCAACAAACTCCACCATGATTTGAAAAATCTTCCACGATTCAGCGACGATTCAACCATCGGGGTTAAACAAGGTTTTTCCATGATGATTACTGGATTGATCGTAAACGTCCGGCTAAACACACCTACCCAACCATAAATGCATCCATAAACTGACACCTGTTATTCACCACAGGAGTC